>JALERU010000082.1 GCA_022764045.1 Clostridiales bacterium
GCCTCTCGCGGGGCAAAACCGGAATTTTGAAAAATCAAGTTTTTGCAACTTTTTCATTCTAAAAGTTGCGCATTATATGTGAAAACACCGCACTTTCGTGCGGTGTTTTCGGCGTTGCATCTTTCATCAACACATTTTGGCGGAAGCGGTGGGATTCGAACCCACGAGCCCGTGAGGACTACCTGATTTCGAGTCAGGCCCGTTATGACCACTTCGATACGCTTCCGTAGGATGGCAGAGTGTGACGCCACACTGCTCAAAATTTACCACAATATTATACATGGAAAACCCGACCTCGTCAATGGAAAATTTTTGATTCCGGGAAAGAAACAAATTCGAGAGAAGTTGGTTCCAAAATGTCATACTTTCGCAATGTTTTCAGAAAGATTCTTTAAAACTTTCGTGATAAAATAGTCATAGAAAAGGAATGCTCAATCAGCAATCCGAAACCCATAGAAAGAGTTGTTATCATGGAGCAAAAAATTCTTGTTGTAGACGACGAACGGGAAATTGCCGACCTGGTCGAAGTTTATTTAACCAATGAGGGCTTTTCTGTGTTTAAGGCATATACCGCCAGAGAGGCCCTGGAGATTGTGGCCCGGGAAGAACTGAGCTTGGCCATCTTGGATGTGATGCTGCCGGATATGAACGGCTTTACCCTGTGTCAAAAGATCCGGGAGGAGTATTTGTTTCCCATCCTGATCCTCAGCGCCAAGGTGGAAGACATGGACAAGATTATGGGCCTGACCCTGGGTGCGGACGACTATGTGACAAAACCGTTTAGCCCCCTGGAGCTGGTGGCCCGGGTGAAAACCCAGCTGCGCCGGTATACCCGATATAACACCGGGGAAACCAAGGAGCCAGAACGAAATGAGTATGATTTCCGGGGCCTGGTGATCAGCCAGGACAGCCACCAGTGCAGCCTCAATGGGGAGGAGCTGACCCTAACCCCCATCGAGTTCAGCATCCTCTGGCATCTCTGTGAGCACCGGGGCAAGGTGGTTTCCTCCGAAGAGCTGTTTGAGGCGGTTTGGAAGGAGAAGTACATGGACAGCAACAACACCGTGATGGCCCACATCGCCCGCCTGCGGGAGAAAATGAAGGAGCCCAGCCGCAAGCCTAAATTTATCAAAACCGTTTGGGGAGTGGGGTATACGATTGAATAAGCGATTTTTTCACTGGCCGCCCCGGCGGCGGCGGCACAGCCAAATTTCCCAGCAAATTTTGGTGCGGTACATGCTGAGCGTCTTGGGGATGATCGCCGGGTTTGCGCTGGTGTTCTTTTTGGGGTGGGTGGTCTGCCAGTTGTTTGTCTGGCAGCCCTATGACCCGCTTTATCGTTTTTTGAAAGCCATGAACAAAACCGTTTTCTTCTGGGGCGGCGGATTGGTGCTGGTGGGTGTGTTCATTCAGGCCTATCGGTATATTTCCAAACCCCTGGACTACCTGGACGAGGTGATTGAGGCTGCGGAGCATCTGGCAAACCCGGATGAAACCCCCATCCGGCTTTCCGCGCCCATGGAGAGCGTCCAGGATGAGCTGAACATTGTCCGGGAGGGGGCCCTTCGCAGCGCGATGCTGGCAAAGGAGGCCGAGCAGCGGAAAAACGACTTGATCGTTTATTTGGCCCACGACCTGAAAACCCCCCTCACCAGTGTCATCGGCTACCTGACCCTTTTGCGGGACGAGCCTGCAATCTCCCCGGAAATGCGGGCCAAGTACACAGGGATCGCCCTGGATAAGGCAGAGCGTCTGGAGACCCTCATCAATGAGTTTTTTGAGATCACACGCTTTAACCTGACGCAGATGACACTGAATCCGGAGGAAGTCAACCTGACCCGTCTGCTGGAACAGGTCACCTTTGAGTTCCAGCCCGCCTTGTCGGAAAAGGACCTCTCGCTGGAGCTGGCATTGGAGCCGGAGGTGGTGATTTGCTGCGACCCGGACAAGCTGGAGCGGGTCTTTGACAACCTCTTGCGCAACGCCATGGCGTACAGCTATCCGAACACCGCCATCCGCGTGACCCTGCGGAAGAGCCCAACCTCGGTCACGGTGGCCGTGGAAAACCAGGGGAAAACCATTCCCCAGGAAAAGCTGGAGCGGATCTTTGAGCAATTTTTCCGTCTGGATTCCGCCCGCTCCAGCTCTTCCGGCGGCGCCGGCCTGGGGCTTGCCATCGCCAAGGAACTGGTGGAGCTCCACAAGGGAACCATCCGGGCCCAGAGTTCCCAGGAGCGGATTACCTTTTTTGTGAATCTCCCGCTGTCCCAGCCGAAAGAACAGTAAAGGCAGAAAAATATCCTCTGGACAAGCCAGAGGATATTTTTTTGGAAAACTGTTGACAAATACCCCTGAGGGGTATATGATAAAAATACCCCTTGGGGGTATCCTGTAAGGGAGGTTTCGCCCATGGACGAACAAAACTGCTGCTGCCACAAAACCAAGGAACGATCAGAGGCAGAGGTCAAAAAACTTTTGAACCGCCTCAGCCGGATCGAAGGACAGATCCGGGGCATCCGGGGCATGGTGGAAAAGGACGCCTACTGCACAGACATTTTGGTTCAGTCGGCGGCGGTGACCGCTGCCATGAACGCCTTTAACCGGGACCTGCTGGCAAACCATATCCGCACCTGTGTGGCAACGGATATTCGGGCGGGGAAGGACGAGGTCATTGACGAGCTGGTCCTCACCCTGCAAAAGCTGATGAAATAAGAAACGGTTGGATGGGAAATCCTAATCCCCGGAACAGAAAGGGAGTGACGCGATGGAACAATACAACGTAACCGGCATGAGCTGTGCCGCCTGCAGCGCCCGGGTGGAGAAGGCGGTGTCGAAGGTGCCGGGCGTGACCGCTTGCTCTGTGAGCCTGCTGACCAACTCCATGGGTGTGGAAGGCACGGCTCTGCCCCAGGATATCATTCAGGCTGTGGAAAACGCCGGATACGGCGCCTCAGAGAAGGGGTCGGGCGGCAGAACCGCCGCTGCGATCTCAGAAGGGGAGGACGCCCTGGCCGACCATGACACGCCGGTTCTGAAGCGGCGGCTGGCCTGGTCACTGGTTTTCCTGGTGGTTTTGCTCTATTTCTCCATGGGGCACATGATGTGGAACTGGCCTTTGCCGGCCTTCTATGAGGGAAACCACGTAGCCATGGGCCTGACCCAACTGCTGCTCACGGTGGCGGTGATGGTGATTAACCAAAAATTTTTTATCAGCGGATTCAAGAGCCTTTGGCACCGGGCGCCCAACATGGACACCTTGGTGGCCCTGGGCGCTGCGGCCGCATTTTTGTACAGCACCTACGCTCTTTTCGCCATGACCGGCGCCCAGGCCGCCGGAGATACCCAGGCGGTTATGGACTATAGGATGGAGTTTTACTTTGAGTCTGCCGCCATGATCCTCACCCTCATCACGGTGGGGAAGCTGTTGGAGGCCCGCTCCAAAGGGAAAACCACCGATGCCCTGAAAGGGCTCATGCAGCTAACCCCGAAAACCGCGACCCTTTTGCGGGAGGGGAAAGAGATCCAAGTCTCCATTGACCAGGTGAAAAAGGATGATATTTTCGTGGTCCGTCCCGGGGAGAACATTCCCGTGGATGGCGAGGTGGTGGAGGGGACCAGTGCGGTCAACGAAGCGGCCCTCACTGGCGAGAGCATCCCTGTGGATAAGGGCGTGGGGGATTTGGTTTCCGCCGCTACGCTGAACCAGTCGGGCTTCCTCCGGTGCCGGGCCACCCGGGTGGGGGAGGATACCACCCTGGCGCAGATCATTCAGATGGTCAGCGACGCGGCGGCCACCAAGGCCCCCATTGCCAAGGTGGCGGACAAGGTCTCCGGCGTTTTTGTGCCGGTGGTCATCACCATTGCCGTGGTCACCACTGCGGTATGGCTGCTGCTGGGCCATCCCGTGGGCTTTGCCCTGGCCCGTGGGATCTCTGTGCTGGTGATCTCCTGCCCCTGCGCCCTGGGCCTGGCCACGCCGGTTGCTATTATGGTGGGCAACGGCATGGGGGCCAAAAACGGCATCCTGTTCAAAAACGCGGTTTCCCTGGAGAATGCCGGCCGGACGCAGATCGTGGTGCTGGACAAAACGGGCACCATCACCTCCGGCACACCCACGGTGACCGACCTGCTGCCTGTTTCGGGAGTCAGCGAGAGGGACCTGATGCGGCTGGCCTTTGCCCTGGAGCAGAAAAGTGAGCACCCTCTGGCCCAAGCCATCCTGCAGCGGGCCGAGGAGTGGGAACTGCCCCCGGAAGAGGTCGCTGACTTCCAGGCCCTTCCCGGAAACGGCTTGACGGCTGTTTGGCAGGGGAGCACCCTGACGGGCGGAAATTATCCCTTTATCTGCCGCCAGGCGGAAGTTCCCCTGCAGATGAAGGGCCGCTCGGAACAGCTGGCGGAGGAGGGGAAGACCCCTCTGTTCTTTGCCCGGGACGGGAAACTGATGGGGATCATCGCCGTGGCGGATGTGATCAAAGAGGACAGCCCCCAGGCCATTCAGGAGCTGCGCTCCATGGGCATCCAGGTGGTTATGCTCACCGGTGATAACCAGCGCACAGCTCAGGCCATTGGAAAGCAGGTGGGCGTGGACCAGGTGATCGCCGGGGTCCTGCCCGACGGCAAGGAGAGCGTCATCCGCCAGCTCAAGGAGCAAGGGAAGGTGGCCATGGTGGGGGACGGCATCAACGATGCCCCCGCCCTCACCCGAGCCGATCTCGGCATCGCCATCGGCGCTGGGACCGACGTGGCCATCGACGCGGCGGATGTGGTGCTGATGAAGAACCGCCTGCGTGACGTTCCCGCCGCCATACGGCTCAGCCGCGCGACCCTGCGAAATATCCACCAAAACCTGTTTTGGGCCTTTCTCTATAATACCATTGGCATCCCCCTGGCCGCCGGGATTTTTATCCCCCTGGGCCTGACGTTGAATCCCATGTTTGGGGCAGCCGCTATGAGCCTGTCCAGTTTCTGCGTTGTCACCAATGCCCTGCGGCTGAATCTCTTTTCAATTCATAACGGGGCAAAGGATCGAAAAATCAAACCTGTCACAATCATCGTAAAGGAGAAAACGACTATGGAAAAGACAATGAAGATCGAAGGCATGATGTGCACCCACTGCGAAGCCCGTGTGAAAAAGGCCCTGGAGGCCCTGGACGCCGTCGAGCAGGCCCAGGTCAGCCATGAGGCCGGCACCGCTGTTGTGACTCTCTCTAGGGAGGTGTCCAACGACGTGCTGAAAAACGCCGTGGAGGCCCAGGATTATCCCGTGATCTCTGTGGAGTAACGCCGCAGAGGAAAGAACGTCGATGGATGGGAAAGAATCTTTCCCATCCATCGACGTTTCTTGCTTTAGGGGTATTTTTTAGATAATTTTGCGGTATAAATCTGAGAATTTGGATTCTTTTTCTTGACAATCCTGCCAAAAATCGGTATCTTGAAAAAGTGCTATCTGAAATTGTTTTTTCAAAAATCAGGTTGGCAATTTTCATCACGTGAAGGAGGCTCCCCCATGGGAAAGACATTGCGGGACATTTTAGACCTGTGCAAAGAACAGGACATTAAGATTGTAGATTTCAAAATGACAGACATCGACGGCAGATGGCGTCACCTGAGTATCCCGGTGGGACGGCTCAATGAGGACACCATGCAGTATGGCATCGGCTTTGACGGCTCCAACTATGGCTATGCGCCGGTGGAGAGCAGCGACATGGTTTTTGTGCCGGATCTGGACTCCGCCACCATCGACCCCTTCGCCGAGGTGCCCACGCTGACCATGATCGGTGATGTGATGATCATTGACCGCCCCGCAAACCGCCCCTTCGATCAGTATCCCCGAAACGTGGCGAAACGGGCCATCGGCTATATGAAGGAACTGGGGATCGCGGACGAGATGATCGTGGGACCCGAGTATGAGTTTTATGTCTTTGACAACGTGGAATACACCAACCGGCCCGAGTGCTCCGGCTACGACATCTCTGCCAGGCAGGCCGAGTGGAGCACCGAGAACAACGGCTATCAGGTGCCCAGAAAGGCCGGCTACCACACCAGCCTGCCCATGGATGTGACCCAGGACTTGCGTAACCGCATCTGCCTGATGATGGAGGAGTGGGGTGTCAAGGTGAAATACCACCACCCCGAGGTGGGCGGCTGCGGCCAGCTGGAGATCGAGGTGGAGCTGGGCGAAATGACCCAGATGGCGGACAACACCATGGTGGCAAAGTACATCATCAAGAATGCCGCCGCCAAAGAGGGCCGCACCGCCACCTTCATGCCAAAGCCTGTGGCAGGGGAGGCCGGCAGCGGCATGCACGTGCATATGCACCTGTTCAAGGACGGCGAGCCCATCTTCTACGATGAAAAGGGCTATGCGCAGCTCAGTGATGTGGCCCTGTGGTTTATTGGCGGCATGCTGGAGCACGCGGCTTCCCTGTGCGCCATCACCAACCCCTCTACCAACTCCTATAAGCGCCTGGTGCCCGGTTTTGAGGCTCCGGTTACCATCGGTTACGCTATGGCCAACCGCAGCGCTGTGGTGCGGATTCCCGCTTACGCCAAGGCGCCGAAGAATAAGCGGTTTGAGCTGCGTAACCCTGATGCAACCTGTAACCCCTACTATGCCTTCGCCGCCATCCTGATGGCCGGCCTGGACGGCATCCAGAAACAGATCGACCCCCATGAGAGAGGCTGGGGCCCCTATGACTTTAACCTCTACACTCTGTCCGATCAGGAAAAGGCCCAGATCGACAGCCTGCCCAAGTCCCTGGACGAGGCCCTGGACGCCCTGGAGGCCGACCACGAGTACCTGACCCAGGGCGGCGTTTTCCCCGAGCGCCTGATCGAGATCTGGCTGGAGAAAAAGCGGGCGGAGCTGGAGGAAATCCACCGCCAGCCCACGCCCGCTGAGTTCGCCAAGTATTACGACCTGTAATACGCTGATTCCATAAAAACAAGATTTTTATGGAATCAGCAACGCGAAGGCGTTGCACTTTTCAGCGGCTTTGCCGCTGAAAAGACATCTTATAAATCACGCCGTTTCCGGCAAACCATGAAATCAAAAAGCCCCGGCAGGCGATTGTCTGCCGGGGCATTTCACTTGCTGTGCAAAGGGAAAGGGGCTCACTCCATCCCCGCGTGCTTTTTAATGGCCTTAAAGGAGGTGTCGCTGATGACATGTTCCATTTTACAGGCGTCCTCTGTGGCGGTGGCTTCGTCAACGCCCAGGGTCATCAGGAATTTAGCCAGCAGGGTGTGCTTCTCATAAATATTCTCGGCAACGGAGCGCCCTTCCTCAGTCAGTTCTAAGTGGCCGCCTTTGTCCATGGTCACATAGCCGCCGGACTTCAACAAGCCGATGGCACGGCTGACACTGGGCTTGGAAAAGCCCATATATTCGCTGACATCCACCGAGCGAACATTTTTTCCGCTTGTTGAAAGGATCAGGATGGTTTCCAGGTACATTTCTCCAGATTCTTGTAAATGCATAAACAGGGCCGCCCTTTCCGTAGTTTCCTTTCTAAAATAACACAGAACAGGGAAATTTTCAAGAGGGCACCCATCCCGGGTTGTTAGTTTGCACAAGCTAATTGTTAGCTCAAACTAACGTTTTGTTGGAATAAACAAATCGCGTGGCTCGAAGGGAAATTTCATTGACAGATTCGGAGGAAAGAGGTAAGATATCTATGGTTAGCGAGAGCTAATCAATTCTTTGATCCTGAGGTTAGTATTTGCTAACCTAAAAATGAAAACGTAGCAGGAGGGATGCCAGATGATGCCGTTAATCCTCGCCGCAATCGGCGAAACGAATATGATCCGTAAGGTGGGCGGCAATCCGGAGGTGAAAAAGCACTTGGAAGACCTGGGTTTTGTGGCCGGGGGAAACGTGACGGTGATCTCGGCCATTGGCGGCAACCTCATTGTTAACGTGAAGGATTCCCGTGTCGCGATCAGCCGTGAGATGGCCGGGAAGATCATGGTGTAAAGGAGGAAAGGGAGAGATGAACACGCTGAAGCAGACGAAGGTCGGCGCTTCCGTTCGGGTGGTCAAACTCCATGGAGAGGGCGCGGTGAAGCGGCGCATCATGGACATGGGGATCACCAAGGGCGCGGAGATTTACGTCCGAAAAGTCGCGCCCCTTGGCGACCCTATTGAGGTCACGGTCCGTGGCTATGAGCTGTCTCTTCGGAAAGAAGACGCGGAAATGATCGAGGTAGAATAAGACCGGCAAAGAGAACCGAGCGGAAACGGGAGCTTTTCCCGTTTTTTCATCCTAAACGGTTAGCATTAACTAACCTAATAGAAATGAGAAAAGGAGAGGAACCATGGAGCGAGAATTGAAAATCGCCTTAGCTGGCAACCCGAACTGCGGCAAGACCACCCTGTTCAACGGGTTGACCGGCTCCAACCAGTTTGTGGGTAACTGGCCCGGCGTTACCGTTGAGAAAAAGGAGGGCAAGTTGAAGGGACATAAAAATGTCACCATCATGGACTTGCCCGGTATCTATTCCCTTTCCCCCTATACGCTGGAGGAAGTCATCGCCAGAAATTACCTCATTGGAGAGCGCCCCGACGCCATCCTGAATATCATCGACGGGACCAACCTGGAGCGCAACCTCTATCTGACCACCCAGCTTACCGAGCTGGGGATCCCTGTTGTCGTTGCCGTTAATATGATGGACATCGTGAAGAAGAACGGGGACAAGATCAACATCAAGGAGCTCTCCCGTGAGCTGGGCTGCGAAGTGATGGAGATCTCTGCTTTGAAGGGCACTGGGATCATGGAAGCCGCGGAAGCGGCGGTGAAGGCTGCCACTTCCACCACCACTGTCCCGATGCACACTTTTTCCGGCCCCGTAGAGCACGCCCTGGCCCACATTGAAGAGGCCGCTGTCCACGAGATGCCCGCTGAGCAGCAGCGCTGGTATGCCATCAAGATTTTCGAGCGGGATGAAAAGGTCCTGGCTCAGATGAACATTCCCCAGTCCGTTCTGGATCATATTGAAAAAGACATTCAGGCCGCTGAGGAAGAACTGGATGATGATGCTGAGAGCATCATCACCAACGAACGGTACATCTATATTGCATCGATCCTGAAGGGTTGCTATCAGAAGAAGAACCATGGCGGCCTGACCATCTCCGACAAGATTGACCGGGTGGTCACCAACCGGATCGCCGCCCTGCCGATCTTTGCAGCGGTGATGGTACTGGTGTATTTTGTCTCCATCAGTACCATAGGTACCTGGTGTACCGACTGGGTCAACGACGGCCTGTTTGGCGACGGGTTCCATCTGTTTGGGATGGGTACCAGTGAATACGAAGAGGCCATCACTGACTATGCGACGGAAAACCTCTGGACCGACGAGATGGTCGCCACCGTTGAGGATGCTGTCGCGGCTGAGGTCATCGGCGCGGAAGATATTCTGGGCGCCATGGAAGAGGGCGACTTCGGCGGCTTCGACGAGGCCTACGGCTCCTATGCTGACTCCCTGGCCGAGGGGGGCTTCGATATCTCCGGCTATTATGACGCGGCCATGGAGAACGCCCCCGACACCTCTGAATTTGGCACCTGGGTGCCCGGCATCCCCGTGCTGGTAGAAAACAGCCTGACCGCCGTGGGTTGTGCCGACTGGCTCCAGGGCTTGATCCTGGACGGCATCGTAGGCGGTGTGGGCGCCGTGCTGGGCTTTGTGCCCCAGATGCTGGTTCTGTTCATCTTCCTGGCCTTCCTGGAGGCCTGCGGCTATATGGCCCGTATCGCCTTCGTGATGGATCGGATCTTCCGCCGCTTTGGCCTGTCCGGCAAGTCCTTCATCCCCATGCTCATCGGCACCGGCTGCGGTGTGCCTGGCGTTATGGCCTCCCGTACCATCGAGAATGAACGGGACCGCCGCATGACTGTTATGGTTACCACCTTCATCCCCTGCGGCGCGAAGCTGCCTATCATCGCACTGATCGCCGCTGCCCTCTTCGGCGGCGCTTGGTGGGTGGGCCCCAGCGCCTACTTCCTGGGCATTGCCGCCATCATCATCTCCGGCATTATGCTGAAAAAGACCAAGATGTTTGCCGGCGATCCCGCCCCCTTTGTCATGGAACTTCCCGCTTACCATCTGCCCACCGTGGGCAACGTCCTGCGGTCCATGTGGGAGCGCGGCTGGTCCTTCATCAAGCGGGCCGGTACCATCATCCTGCTGGCCTCCATTGTGATCTGGGCCGGTTCCTGCTTCGGCGTGGTAGACGGCAGCTTCATGTTTGACGCTGAGATGGAGCTGGAGAACAGCATCCTGGGCATCATCGGCGGCGCCATCTGCTGGATCTTCTCCCCCTTGGGCTTTGCCAATATCAAGGCCACGGTGGCTACCATCATGGGCCTGGTGGCAAAGGAAGAGGTCGTCGGCGTCTTCGGCGTGCTGGACTTCGAGGGCCTGACGCCTCTGGCCGGCTATGCCTTCCTGGCCTTCAACCTGCTGTGCGCCCCTTGCTTCGCCGCCATCGGCGCCATCCGCAGAGAGATGAACTCTGCCAAGTGGACTTGGTTTGCCATTGGATATCAGTGCGGATTTGCCTATGTGGTTGCGCTGATCATCTATCAGTTGGGCCTGCTCTTTACCGGCAGCGTCAACGTGATTGGTCTGATTTTCGCCGTGCTCTTTATCGCGCTGATTATTTTCCAGCTGTTCCGCCCCTACAAGGAAGCCAATACCCTGCGGACCAAGGCGGAAAAGAGAGCCCCGGCAGTGTAAAGCGCCGCGTGAATCTTTGGAAATAGGAGGAAACCTTATGCCTGCGTTTTTCATCCATTATGGGGGGACCATTCTCCTGACGGTCCTTCTTGTGGCTGTTGTGGCCGCCATTGTGCGCCATCTAGTTCATCAGAAGCGGCGAAGGATCTCTTCTTGCGGCTGTCGCTGCGAGGGCTGCTCGGGCCACTGCCACACAAAATTCGAATAAAAAACTGGTGGAACGGGATTCCGTTCCACCAGTTTTTTATGGCTGGAATATTTCCCAAATTTCTGCGGTAAATTTCTGTGGAACCTTGCAAGTTTTTGCCGCAGCCATTATAATAACAAAAAGCTGTCAGCATTTTTCGATGCGGAGTTTCCCTTCGTGTTCCCGCCTGACAGACATTCCAGAGAAAAGAGAGAGGAAAGTAGGTGACGGCATGGACAACGCTCCCCAGTATGTGATCGAAATGCTTCACATTACCAAGGAGTTTCCCGGGATCAAGGCCAATGACGACATCACGCTCCAGCTGAAAAAGGGAGAGATCCACGCGCTGCTGGGAGAGAACGGCGCGGGCAAATCCACCCTGATGTCGATCCTGTTCGGCATGTATCAGCCAGAGGCCGGAGAGATCCGCAAGGAAGGAAAACAGGTGACCATCAACAACCCCAATGACGCTACGGCTTTGGGGATCGGCATGGTTCATCAGCATTTTAAGCTGATTGAGGTCTTCTCCGTCCTGGACAATATCATTTTGGGCGCCGAGGATACCAAGCTGGGCTTTTTACAGAAAAAAGAAGCCCGCCGGAAGGTGATGGAACTTTCACAGCGCTACGGCCTGAAAATTGACTTAGACGCCAAGGTCGAGGACATCAGCGTGGGGATGCAGCAGCGGGTGGAGATCCTGAAGATGCTCTACCGGGACAATGAGATCTTGATCTTTGACGAGCCCACCGCCGTGCTGACCCCCCAGGAGATCGACGAACTGATGCAGGTGATGAAGAATCTTACGGCGGAAGGGAAGTCGATCCTGTTTATCTCCCATAAGCTCAACGAGATTATGTCGGTGGCGGACCGGGTGACTGTCCTGCGCAAGGGGAAATACATCGGCACCGTGGAGACCAAGTCAACAGACAAGCAGGCCCTGTCCAACATGATGGTAGGCCGGCCGGTCCAGTTGGAGGTGACCAAAACGGAAGCCAAGCCGCAAGATGTGGTTCTGGCAGTGGAGAACCTCCATGTCCCCTCTAAACTGCACAAAAAAGACGCAGTGCAAGGCGTCAGCTTCCAGGTCCGGGCGGGGGAGATCGTCTGCTTGGCCGGCATCGACGGCAATGGCCAGAGTGAGCTGGTCTATGGGCTCACGGGTTTGGAGAAGTGCTCCCAGGGGAAAATCACCCTTTGCGGAGAGGAAATCTCCCATGCTTCCATTCACAAGCGCCTGAAAAACCTGGGCCATATCCCGGAGGACCGGCACAAGCACGGCCTGGTTCTGGACTTCAGTCTGGAGCAGAACCTGGTCCTTCAGCGGTTCCAGGAGCCGAAATTCCAGAAGCACGGATTTATTAAGAAGGACGCCGTCCGCGCTTACGCAGAGCTCCTCATTGAGCAATACGACGTGCGAAGCGGGCAGGGGCCCATTACCGTGGCCCGGAGCATGTCCGGCGGCAACCAGCAAAAGGCGATCATCGCCCGGGAAGTGGACCGGGACAAGCCGCTCATCGTAGCCGTCCAACCCACCCGGGGCTTGGACGTGGGCGCCATTGAATACATCCACAACCAGCTTGTGGCCGAGCGGGACAAGGGGAAGGCGATCCTGCTGGTCTCCTTGGAGCTTGACGAGGTGATGAGCTTGTCCGACCGCATCCTGGTTCTGTACGAGGGCGAGATCGTGGGCGAGTTAGATCCCAAGAAAACCAACGTGCAAGAGCTGGGCCTGTATATGGCCGGCGCAAAGAAGACGGAGAAAGGGGGCGATGGAGCGTGAAATCTCCCATGTCTCTGCTGAGAAAGAAGGATGCTACCCAGTCCATCCTGGCCTCCATCCTCTCCATCATCATCGGCTTGGTGGTGGGCTGCGTGGTGGTCCTCGTTGTGGGCCTGACCAGCGACAACCTCTCCCTGTCCAGTGCCTGGGATGGAATCCGGCTGATCTTTGCCGGTATTTTCAGCACCGGACGGGATGCTGCCGGGCAGCTGACCTTCGGCTTTAACCCCACCAACATCGGCAATATGCTCTTCCGGGCGACCCCGTTGATCCTGACAGGTCTGTCTGTGGCAGTGGCCTTTAAGACCGGCCTGTTCAACATCGGTGCGCCCGGCCAGTACCTCATGGGCACCATGGCGACCCTAATGCTGGCCCTGGGGATTCCCTCGGAGTCTGTGCCCACCGGCCTCATTTGGATCATTGCGTTTCTGGGCGGCTGCCTGGCCGGCGCGGTCTGGGGGGCGATCCCCGGCCTGCTCAAGGCCTTCCTGAATATCAATGAGGTGCTGGCCTGTATTATGACCAACTGGCTGGCGGCCAATTTGGTCACCTGGATGTTTGACATCAGCAACTTCAAAAACGTGGTGGAGAACACCAAGTCCGGTTACATTTATAAAACGACCTTTAATGGCGTGGCGACCCCCAAGCTGGGCCTGGATAAGCTCTTTCCCAACTCCCAGGTAAACATGGGAATCCTGATTGCGATTCTCATTGCCATCCTCATGTATATTATGATGAGCAAAACCACCCTGGGCTACCAGCTCAAGGCCTGCGGCACCAACCGTCACGCCGCCCGGTACGCGGGGGTTCCCGACCGGCGGAATATCGTCTTGTCCATGGCCATTGCCGGGGCGCTGGCCGCCGCCGGTGCTTCCCTGTATTACCTCTCCGGTAATACGGAATTCTACTGGTCCACCTATCAGTCCCTGCCCGCCACCGGCTTTAACGGCATCCCCGTGGCGCTGCTGGCGGTGAACCATCCCATCGGGGTGATCTTCACCGGCTGCTTCATGTCTATGTTGGATATCGCCGGCGTCCAGCTGACCAATCTGACGGCTTACAACGAATACATCACAGATGTGATCATTGCCACCATTGTTTATCTGAGCGCCTTCTCCCTGGTGATTAAGATGTTTATCACCGGCCGGAAAAAGCGCAAGGCCCAGAAAGCCAATACCGCAGCCGTCTCCACCAGCGTGGCGGAAGGGGAAGGCTTGCTTCCGGCGCCTGAGACGGAGAAGGGAGGCGAAGAAGCATGACATTCTTAATTCAGCAAACCTTGATCTTCGCCGTTCCCCTGATGATTGTGGCCCTGGCCGGCGTCTTCGCGGAGCGAAGCGGTATCATCAACCTGGCCCTGGAAGGTATTATGATCTTCGGCGCCTTCATCGGCGTCCTGTTTGTGCGCACCATGCAGGGTTCGGAGACCTTTGCCGCAGCCAAGGCGGCCGGAGATTTCGCAACCCTCCAGGGCATGGAGATTATGGCTATGCTCATCGCGGCCCTCATGGGCGCTATCTTCTCTCTGTTGCTGTCCTTCGCCTCCATCAACCTGCGGGCCGACCAGACCATCGGCGGCACCGCCCTGAACCTGATGGCCCCGGCGCTGGTTCTGTTCTTCATCCGCATCATTGCCAACCAGAGCACCCTGCAGATGAAGGAAGGCGACGCGGCAAGCTGGTTCATGATCAAAAAGACCATGTTTGGCTACGGGCGGATGGATGACATGGGCTTCTTCGGTGAGACCTTTATCAACCGAACCTACCTGGCCACCTATCTGTGCATTCTCCTGTTTGTCATTCTGGCCATTATCCTGTATAAAACTAAATTTGGCCTCCGGCTGCGGGCCTGCGGTGAAAACCCCCAGGCAGCCGATTCCCTGGGCATCAATGTGTATAAGATGCGCTACGCCGGCACCACCATTTCCGGGGCCCTGGCCGGTATGGGCGGGTTTGTCTATTCTCTGACCACCGCAAACTGCACCTCCAACGGGGATGTGGCGGGCTTTGGCTTCCTGGCTCTGGCTGTTATGATCTTCGGCAACTGGAAGCCCCTGAATATCGCCGGCGCCTCCCTGCTGTTTGGCCTGTTCAAGTGCATCGCCGCCAGCTATTCCAGCATTGATATCAACGGTGATGGAGTCTATCTCCTGGCGGATATTGGCATCAGCGCCCATTTCTATCGGATGCTCCCTTATTTGATCACACTGATCGTTCTGGCCTTTACTTCCAAAAATTCCCGCGCCCCCAAGGCAGAGGGTATCCCTTACGACAAGAGCACACGATAACGTTGCGAACACGCCGCCTGACGACAGGCGGCGTGTTTCTCTCCCCCAGTGGACTTTGGATGAGGGGGGAGACCCCGGTTTGGATGGTCAGAATTCCTGTCAAAGAGTGTTGACAATAGACTTTACACCTGAGTATTCTAATGTTATAATAAATGAAATCGTGCCAAGGAAGGGGGGAAAGCGAATGAAAAACTTGCTGGTGGTCATTGATATGCAGCTTGACTTCATCTCCGGCGCGCTGGGGACCCGCCAGGCCGAGGCCATTGTTCCGGCGGTGGCAAAGCGAATCCGGGCGTTCCAGGGAGATGTGGTTTATACCCGAGACACCCATGGGGAAAATTACCTGGAGACCCAGGAGGGAAAGCACCTGCCGGTGGTCCACTGTGTCAAAGGGACCCCAGGCTGGGAAATCCACCCTGAGATCCAAAAAGCGGGGGAGGGGAAGACCGTTGCTGTCATTGACAAGCCAACCTTCGGCTCGGTCGAGCTGGGCGACTTTGCTGCCTCCGGCGGTTACGATGCCATAGAGCTGGTTGGTCTGTGCACAGATATCTGTGTCATTTCCAATGCTCTGTGCCTCAAGTCCCGGCTGTGGGAAACCCCCATTACCGTCTGGGCGGACTGCTGTGCCGGTGTGACGCCGGAAAGCCACGCCAACGCGCTGTCTGCTATGAAAATGTGCCAAATCAACGTGGGTTGATGAAAAATGAAAGGATAAGGAGAAACAAATCATGAAAAGAAACTTTTTGACACGGGCCGGGGCAGGCATCCTGTCCCTGGTGATGCTGCTGGGTCTGGCTGCCTGCGGCGGCGACACCAACGGGGAAACCGCTGGCGGCGGCGACAGCGGCGAGAAGACCAAGCTGTATGTGGTCAACTGGAAGGACTACGCCTCCGACGACAAAGAACTGATGGCTGCCTTTGAGGAGGAGTACAACTGTGAGATCGTGAACACCTACATGGAGAGCGAGGAGCAGCTGCTGACTTCCCTGAAGACCGCCTCCGAGGGCTCCATCGACGTGTGCCTGCCCAACTGCACCATTCTGCCCGCCGCCATCGAGGCCGGCCTGCTGAAAGAGATTGACACCTCCAAGCTGGATAACTTCTTCAAGCTGTATGAGCGCTTCCAGAGCCAGAAGGAGTGCGTGGGCGAAGATGGCAAGATGTATGCGGTGCCCTTCGTCTGGGGCTCCACTGCCATCGCTTACAATACCGAGCTGATGAGCGAGGCTCCCACCACCCTGGCCAGCCTCTTTGACGAGCAGTATGCCGGCAAGATCACCATTCGGGACGACTATAACGACGCTGTCATGGCCGCCGCCATTGTTCTGGGTCAGGACCCCGCCGCGCCCTCTGATCTGGACGCTATTAAGGACCTGCTGATCAAGCAGAAGCCCCTCAACCGCACCTATTGGCAGACCGGCGACGAGTTCTCCAAGCTCTTTGCCGGCGGACAGATTGAGTTCGGCATGATGTGGTCCGGCCAGGCCGCCACCATGAAGAACGAGGGTGAGCCCATCGCCTTTGTGGTCCCCGAGGACGGCGCCATCGGTTGGGTGGACAACTGGGCCATCGCTTCCGGCTCTCAGAATGAAGAGCTGGCGTACGCTTTCATCAACTATATGATCAGCAAGGATGTGCAGTACAACTGGGCCACCAAGGGCGGCCCCGCCCCCGCCAACCAAGAGGCCGCAGAGGCTGTGGACCCCGAGTACGCTGCCGCCTGCGGCATGGACGAGGACTCTCTGAACCGCCTGTATTTCATGGCTTATCAGGACGACGCCACCAAGGCCAAGTGGGCTGAGCTGTGGACCGAAGTGAAGGCAAGCTGATCCGGCCGATAATTCATGTGACAGGGAGGAATTCTCTTGGAACATAAGAAACGACGCCTGCTCACCCTGCCCGCAGTGGGTTGGCTGCTGGTCTTTACCGTGCTGCCGCTGCTGATTATGCTGTTTTACAGCGTGCAGGCCGACGACGGCTCAGGGTTTACCTTTGCCAACTATCTTCGCTTTTTTTCAAAAGGCATGTATTTGAAGCTGACCGGACGCACCATCGTCTGGGCGGTGCTGGTGACGGTGTTCAGCCTGCTGATCGCCTACCCCCTGGCCTATATCCTGGCCAAAAAGCTGAAAGGGGCCCGGGGGATCATTCTGGTGCTGATCATCATCCCCTTCTTTACCAACCAACTGGTTCGGATCTATAGCTGGCTTATCTTCCTCCAGGACGGCGGTGTTCTCAACCGCCTCCTGGGGGCCCTGGGCCTGTCGTCAGGGGATACCCTGGGAATCTTGTATACCCAGGCGGCGGTCATCATTGGGCTGGTCCATGCCTATTTCCCCTATATGGTCATTACCATCTACATGGCCCTGGAGCGGATGGACGACGCCATGCTGGAGGCAAGCGCCAGCCTGGGCGCCACCAAGATGACCACCTTCCGCCGGGTGGTCTTTCCGGCCTCCATGCCCGGGGTGGTCTCCGGAATCCTCATTGTCTTTGTGCCTTGCCTGGGTACCTTTGTGGAGCCCCGTATCCTGGGCGGCACCGACGGTATGGTCATCGGCACGGTCATTGAGGATCAGTTTACCGAGCTGTATGGCTGGAACTTCGGCGCGGCCATCGCGTTCCTGCTGCTGGCCATGGTTCTGCTGAGCATGATGGCCATCAGCAAGTGGGGAAGGCGGTATGACGTATGAAAAAGAATCTTGGAAGCAAAGCCTTTGTGCTGCTGGCCCTGCTGTATCTGTATGTCCCCATCTTCGTGCTGATGGTGATGGGCTTTAACGAGTCCCGATACAATTCGCTGCCCTTTTCCTTTACCTTGAAGTGGTATCAGGAGCTGGCCCAGGACGATGTCCTGCTGACAGCCACCCGGAACTCTCTGCTGATCGCCTTGGTCACAGGGCTGGCCTGCATGGTGCTGGGTACCCTCTTCATCCTGGGGCACCAGGCCCTGAAAAACAAAGGCAAGCAACTGGCCCGCAGCTTTGTGATGATGCCCATGAGCATCCCGTGGCTGATTTTGGGCCTGTCTCTGCTGCTGATGATCCGGGCGGTGGATTTGGAAAAGAACCTCTTTTTCGTCCTTGCTGGCCACATCGTCATTTCTTTGCCCTATACCCTTTTGGTGCTGGAGGCCCGGGTCCAGTCTCTGGATCAAACCCTGGAGGATATGAGTTCCTCCTTGGGCGCCACGGCCTGGACCACGTTCCGGCGGGTGACCTTTCCTGCTTTGGCGCCGGCCATCGTGGCGGGGGGATTCCTGTCCTTTATGATCAGCTTTGACAACTTCCCCATCAGCTATTTCCTGATGCCTGCGGGGATCTCTACGCTGCCCATTGAAATTCAGAGCTCCATCAAGTTTGGCTTCACCCCGGAGATCAACGCCATTTCCACAGTGATCATTGGCATCTCCCTGCTGTGCCTGGCTGTGGTGGGACTCATTATGGGAAAAACCTTCCTGGGTATGATCGGAGGAAACAAAAAGAATGTCTGAAGTCACCCTGAAAAATTTGACAAAGGTCTATGGCAGCAACACGGTGGTGGATCACATTGATCTCACTGTGGCTGACGGGACCCTGACCTCCATCCTGGGGCCTTCCGGCTGCGGAAAGACCACCACCCTGCGGATGATCGCGGGGTTTGAGGTCCCCCAGGATGGGGATATCCTTTTTGACAATGTCTCTGTCCGTGCCACCCCTGTGCACAAACGGGGCATTGGCATGGTCTTTCAGAGCTATGCGCTCTTCCCCCACATGACCGTGTATCAGAATGTGGCCTATGGCCTGGAGCAGCGGAAGGTGAAGGGGGAGGAACTGAAAACCCGGGTGATGGAAGCCCTGGAAATGGTGCATATGGAGGACTATGCCAGCCGTAAGCCCCGCCAGCTTTCCGGCGGTCAGCAGCAGCGTGTGGCCCTGGCCAGAGCCCTGGTGATTCGCCCCAGGGTGCTGCTGCTGGACGAGTGTCTCAGCGCCCTGGACAAAAAGCTCCGGGTGGAGATGCAGGCCGAGCTCCGCCGGATTTTGGAGGAGTGTGGCGTCACCACCTTCTTTGTCACCCACGACCAGGAGGAGGCCATGACCCTCTCCGACTCCATCGTGGTGATGAACAACGGAATGATTGAGCAGACCGGCACTCCGGCCGAGGTGTACGAGCACCCGAAAAACCGCTTCGTGGCCAGCTTCCTGGGTAAGGCGAACTTCTTTGGGGGCAAAGTGCAGGCTGCGGAAGGGGAGCGGGTCACCCTGGAAACCGAGCATGGCCCTCTCACCATCCCCGCCCTGCATGGAGCGCCCGGGGAGCAAGTCAGCTATGCCGTGCGTCCGGAGAAAATTGAGCTCTCCCAAGAGGGAGACGGCCTGCGGGGAATTGTGGAGTCCGTGGTCTATTCGGGCAGCACCACTTCCTTCCGGGTCCGCTGCGGCGCTATGGAGATCCTCACGGAGGAGCGGTCTTCCGGCAGCCAAGCCCATCAAAGGGGGGACCAGGTAGTTCTCCGCTGGCCGGCTGACGCGGCGATCCGTCTGGAGGACTGACCTGTGGACCGGGACATCATTCTTTTCGGCGGCCTTTTGCTGGATCGGTATTTTTCCGTTGACAGCTGGCCGAAACGGGGCCAGGATGGCTACTTTTCCACCGAGGAGTCTTTCGTGGGCGGCTGCGCGGTCAACATGGCGGCCACCATCCAAAACTTGGGTGGGGCGTGTCACGTGGTTTCCAGCGTAGGCAGCGACCAGACGGGGGAGGAGATTCGGGCCTATTGTAAAGCCCACGGATTCTCTTCCCGCTTCCTCCTGGATATCCAAGGGGTGACCGGGAGTTGCCTGGTGTTCTCGGAGCCAGATGGGGAACGCACCTTCTTGACCCGAAAGGGGATGGAGGAAAAGTACCCCTCGCAACTGGCGGAACGCCTTCTGGCTGCCTCGCCCGCATGGGTGGGGGTCACAGGCTATTACCTGCTCAGCGAAGATGGAGAAGCCATTATGGCCAGTTTGGAGGACCTTTCCGCCCGAGGCGCGAAGCTCCTCTTTGACCCCAGTCCTTTGGTGGGAGATATCCCACCCCAACTGCGCAAGCGGGTGCTGGACATCAGTCAAGTGCTCACGCCAAACGAGAGTGAGCTGGAAGCCTTGGGCGGCCTTGGGATCGTGGAGGGCCTGGTTCAGGAGGGGAAAACGCTGATCCTGAAGCAAGGAGCCCAGGGCGGCGTGGTTTACGCCCCGGAGGAGACCTTCGCGTATTCCTCGGTTCCCTGTGTGCCGGTGGACACCACGGGGGCGGGGGACAGCTTTTCGGGGGCGCTGCTCTACGCCTTTGCCGAGGGGATGACCCTGCGGGAAGGCATTGCCCTGGCCGCCCGATGCGCGGCTAAGACGGTACAAGTACACGGTCCCCATGGATTTTGGAAAGGGGAGGAAACCTATGTTTAACAGAGCATACGGAGCCCTGGTGGGCGGCGCCATCGGAGACGCCATGGGTATGCCGGCGTCCTTCTTGACCCGGCGGCAGATCACCGAGACTTATGGGTATATTCAGGATTTCCTGGAACCCCAGAAAGAGATCCAGACCTATCACGGCGACCTGAAGGCCGGAGAGATCACCGACGACACCATGGAAAGCGTGATTCTAAGCCAAGTCATCATTGACCACGGCGGCTTTTCCGAGGCGGCCTTTCACGAGGCCATGAAAAACTGGGCCATCCGCCAGAAAATGCTGGAGAGCACCGTCATCGGTCCCTCCACCCGCCGCTATTTAGAAGCCCTGATCGCCGGGCGGGATCCCAAGCTGACCGCTGGCCAGGGAGTGACCAACGGCAGCGCCATGCGCGTGGCCCCCATCGGCATCCGCTATCACGACGACCTGGGGAAATGCCTGGAAATGGCGGCCGCTTCCTCGCTGCCAAGCCACGGCAGTAAACCCGCAGTGGCCGCGGCCTGTGCGGTGGCCGCTGGGGTCTCTCTGGGGGTGCATGGAGGATATTCTCCCCTGGATATTCTCCGGGCCGGGGCAGACGGCGCGGCCTATGGTGAAAAGATCGGCGCTGATGTGACTTCTCCTCTGCTCTCCCGCCGTCTGCGTCTGGTGGAGTCCATCGTGGACCAGGCGGGCCAAGGGGATATCCGTGAGATTTTGGACGAGCTGGTGGGGATTTTTGGCGCTAGCATGATGTCCTATGAGTCGGTTTCCATTGCTTTTGGCGCCTTTTACGCCACCAATGGACGAGGGGCCGACGGAGTACTGGCCGCCATCAACGCCGGCGACGACGCGGACACCAACGGCGCCATCTGCGGCAATCTCTGCGGCGCGTACAGCGGTGCGGAGGCTTTCCCCGCCGCTTGGCGAAAACGGGTGGCGGAGACCAGCGGCCTGGACCTTGAGACCATGGCCCGGCAGTTGCTGGGAGAGAACTAAACAAGGGAAAAGAGGGGCGAACGGAGATCTGTTCGTCCCTTTCTCATCGGAGTCAAAGACGGGGGGAGTTATGTACAAAGCCATTTTTTTCGATCTTGACGACACCATTTTCAGTTATGACCGGTGTGGCCAAAACGCGCTGAAAGGAACCCTTCAAGTTTGCGGGGTCCCTTACTCTGATCAGGCCTATGCGTTTTTTCGGCAAGTGGATGAGACCCTTTGGAGCCAACAAAAGGCGGGGATGCTGTCCATTGAGCAGGTGATTTCGGCCCGTGCTGAGGAAATGGCAAGGTGGTTCCAGCGGCCGGAAAAGAGGGGATTGTTCCAAACGACCTTTCCTTTGCGTCTGGCGGAAGAAGTAGAGATGGAGCCCTTCGCCCGGGAGGTCCTGTCTGCGCTCAGCAAGCACGTAAAATTATACGCGGCCTCCAATGGATTGCAGGAAGTCCAGCGGCTCCGTTTGGAAAAAGCCGGCTTGCTAAGTTGCTTTACCGGCCTTTTTGTCTCTGACGCCATGGGGGCGGAAAAGCCGGACCCTCGATTCTTTTTCGCGTGCCTGAAACACTGCCATCTACCTGCCCGGGAGGTTCTCATGGTAGGGGACAGCCTCCAGGCCGATATGGCGGGCAGTCACGCTGCGGGTTTGGATTGCTGCTGGTACAACCCCAAGGGCCTGCCGCGCAGCAGCGATTGCCCCATCACCTATGAAATCTCAGACCTGCGGCATGTGTCTCAGCTTCTGCAAGGGAAACCGGAACATCAGGGCAGAATCCAACCCGGCAGGGGGAGAAGACTGGCAGCAGACGATCATATCCTGTGATTTTCCACAGAAAATTTCCAAATGTCTTGACGAAAAACGTGGTTATGCTTTACTATGAAAGCAATCATTCGCGTTGAGAGAGGGAAGTGATGGGATGCAGAACTTTGGTGTATTAAGCTTGCTGCCGGTGGCGGTGGTGATTGTTTTGGTATTTTTGACCAGGAGGACCGCAGTCTCCCTTCTGGCTGGGACCGTGGTGGGGGCGGTGCTGCTCTATGGAAGCGGTTTTCCAAAGCCCTGGCTGGATGTGGTTTATGGCGTCATGGGAAGCGACCTATGGATCTGGCTGGTGCTGGTCTGCGGCTTTTTCGGCAGCCTGGTGGCCTTGTTTGAGGCCTCCGGCGGCATCTATGGCTTCACCGCCATCGCGGCCAAAATTTGCAAAGGGGAGAAGCGCACCCTCTTCGCCAGTTGGCTTTTGGGGGTGGTGGTCTTTGTGGATGACTGGCTCTCCATTCTCTCTGTGGGGACTGCCATGCGCCGGGCTACAGACCGCTTTCGGATTCCCCGGGAAATGCTGGCCTTTCTCAGCAACTCTACCGCCTCTTCGGTCTGCGTCATTGTGCCCACTTCCACCTGGGGAGTGTTTATGATCAGCCAGCTGGTGGCAACCGGCGTCTGTCCGGCGGAGGAGGGAATGTCAACCTTTCTCCACGCCCTTCCCTTCCTGTTTTATCCCCTCATGGCGTTGCTGTGCGGCTTGCTGTACGCGGTGGGCGTTCTGCCGAAATTCGGCCCCATGAAAAAGGCTTACGCACTGGCCCGGCAAGGGGAACTGGCAGAGGAAGAACCCGAGGAGACCAGCGGGAAAAAAACCAATGCGCTGAATTTTCTTCTGCCTGTGATTTTGGTGACTGCCATCACCATTGCCACGGGGGAGATTTTATATGGAACGCTGGTCTGTCTGGTGTTCTGTGCCCTTTTGTATCTGCCCCAGCGGCTCATGGGGCCGGGCAAGTACTTAGACACGGTTTTATCTGGCTTTAAGGATATGATCGGGGTCCTGTTTATCGTCACCAGCGCCTTTATCCTGCGGGACATCAACAGCCTGCTGGGGATGCCGGAGTTCGTCATTGGCGCGGCAAAGGCTGCGATGGTTCCCCAAGTCCTCCCGGTAGCGGCCTTCTTGATCGTCACCGTTTTGGCGGTGGCGGCGGGGAATTTTTGGGGGATCTGCGCCATCGCCTTTCCGGTGATCATTCCCATCGCCCAGGCCCTGGACGCGAATATCCTGCTGACCGCCGGGGCCATCATCTCGGCCACGGCGGCGGGCTCGCACATTTGCTTCTTTGGTTCTGAGGCCACCTTGGCGTGTTCTGCCACGCAGATTGAGAATGTCCGCTATGCGCAAACGGCCATCCCTTTGCTGATCGTCCCGGTGGTTCTCAGCGCTCTGCTGTATTTGGGGGTCGGGATGATGCTTGGATGACCTCTTCTTTTCATATCGTATAAAACACAGACGCCGTGCTTCCACAATCGCACGGCGTCTGTTGTTCTTTTTGGGTCAGGTTCGGGACCACAGGGGCATCCGGGTGGAGAAATCCACCGTAAGTTCCCCTTTGTCCTTCAGCCAGGCCAAATAGGAGCGCACGGTGCTTCCAACCAAGACATACTGGGAAAAATCCATGGTCAGGTTGTAGGCATCGAAGAGCTTTTGAAGCAGGGCTTCAAAGCCGATGGCCTCCTGGCACAGGGTGAGGATCTTCTCCGCGACCTCATGGGTTTTGTCAATGTTGTATTGGGCCAGCGGGGCGATGTGTTCCGTTGCCTCGGCGTGGGCGGGGACGAAGGATTTGGCCTGGAGGCCCTTGACCATTTCTAAGGTGTTCAAATAGGCCTCCACGTCGTAAATCACGCCAATCTGGTATTTCTCCAAGGTTTCCTTGCTGGAAAGGCAGTCAGCCAGGTAGATGACGCCGTCGTCGGTTTCAAAGCCCACCATATCAAAAAAGTGACCGGGAAGGGGAATGGACTTCAGACCCTCGGGTAAAACGCGGTCCGTCAGGTATTCCGCCGGGCTCTCCTGGGCCATGAGAAACTTGTGCCGCAGATCTTTGGGCGGGAAGCCGCCATAGAGGAAGGAGGGCTCCAGCAGGGGATGGCGGGTAAAGGCGCAGTCGATGCCCGGGGCGTAGATGGCGCAGCCCGTCTGCTTTTGAAGGTATTTGTTGCCCCCGATATGGTCGGCATTGGAGTGGGTATTTAGAATGGCCTTGAGGGTCCAGCCCTGCTTCTCCAAAAGCTGCCGGACCTTTCGCCCCGCGTCCTTGTCGTTCCCGCTGTCGATGAGATAGGCTTGGTTTCCTTCTGTGAGATAAAAGCCCATTTTTACAGGGGCATTGATGTAATAGCTTTTGGGGCCCACTTGAATCAGTTCATACATGGCGGCTCCGTCCTTTCCGTTTGGATTTTCTTTATTATAGCAGAAGATTGTCCAGTTGTCATGGAAAAGCGTTGACAGCGTTCTACACCTGTAGTACAATGGGGACAGAAGATGTTCTACAACTGTAGAAAGGAGCGCGCCATGACGAATCTATGGGGCTTTTTGCTTCAGACCTCTTATATTACCCTGGTGGGCGGACTGCTGCTGCTGGTCAAGTGGCTGCTGCGGGATAAACTTCCGCCCCGGTGGCAGTATCTTGTGTGGGTCATCCTGGCAGTTCGGATCGTGATCCCAGTGAACACCACAGGGAATATTGTCCTGCTGCCCCTGCCTCTGTGGGTGGAGACCGTGAAAACCGTGGTGGAGCAGGGCCTTTCCTCCGCCTATACTTCCTTTTATGAGGTGATTCGGATCACCACCCCGATCCCATGGCTCAGGGGGCGGCCTGTGAGCGTGACCGATTGGCTGTTTGTCTTTTATGTGGCCGGCGTGGCGGCGGCTTTGGCGCGGTATCTGGTTTCCTATCTCAGGCTGCGCCGCCTCCTTCGGCAGGGAATGCCTGGGGGAGATGAGATTGTAGAACAGGTGTGGGTGGTGGGCGCGCGGTATCGTCTCCCGGTATTTCCTGTGGTGGTTTTATCCGGGCTGCCATCCCCGATGGTTTGCGGGGTGCTTCGTCCTGTGCTGGTTCTTCCGGCGGGGGAGAGGCTTGACGACCATGTGATTCTCCATGAGCTTCTTCATGTGAAGCATTTTGACGCCTTGCAAAATGTGTTCTGGAGCTTCTGCCGGGCCCTGCATTGGTGCAATCCTGTGATCCAGTGGATGCTGAATCGGGTAGGGAACGATCTGGAAGCCCTCTGCGATCAGCGGGTGCTGGAGCGGCTGGAAGGGGAGGAACGGCGGCGGTATGGCATTGCCCTTTTGGCCATGGCAAACGACCGATACCCCAGGGCGCCGGGGACCACCTCCATCTCCAACGGGGGCAGGAACATTAGCCGCCGCATTGAAGCCATCGTGCGCTTTCAGCGGTATCCCAAGGGAATGGTTCTGGCTTCGGTCTGTGTGACGCTGCTCCTTCTCAGTGCCACCATGACGGGGACTGCCGCCCAGGAGATCAAGTCTGTGGAAAATTGGGACCATGCCAGTGGGTGGGATCGTGCTGAGGCGCTGGCATCCCTTCGGCTGACCCATTGCTCCACGGTGGCCGGGGCCCTGGATACCTATGCCAAGGGGATGATCACCGGGGAGAAAAGCTATCTGGCCATCGCTTCGCCAAAGGAAACCCGGGCGTTGCTGGAGCAAGAGATCTCCCAGGCCTTTGACCAGGGCAGTCCACCCGCGCCAGAGGAATTTGGCAAAGAGCTTATGGTTTATGACATGGAGGAAGGGGGAGATATCCTTTCCATCCATTCCACAGGAAGGGTGGCAGACATTTCTTTGCTGGGACATGTTAAAAGCTATGTCATCCACAACCTGCGAGAAGAGCCAAATGGCACGATGACAGCGCAAATCGCCTTTTCCATCCAGAATCTCCAGGACTTCTCTTCTCCCGAACTAATGGGATGGCGCGAGGACTTGTCGGGTCTTCCGGGGGTAGCCTGGTATGGGGTTCGCCTCACCCAAGAGGAGGGCTGGGTGGTGGAGTGCACCGGCCCACGGATCCTTTATCTGGGCGCCATTGCGGAAGGGAAGATGTACACTGGCGATTTGGCGATCTATCCTGCCGGATACACCCAGCAGGCCGTGGGGGAGTATGGCACCGTAACAAGAAAAGTCATGGCCGTATACACCGTTGCGCAGGATGCGCCCCAGGATGCGTGGGGCTCTTTGTTCGGGTTCTTTGGGCCAACGCTCTCCTCCGCCCCCAATCCCCACGGCGCCTTTGGCAGGGTGATGGAAGACAGCATAACCACTTGTGAATTTGACCTCCCCAAGGAAACCGAGAAAATTGGCGTGGAAGTCGGCTTGCAGGTGGCGAACAAGAAAAAGCTGGGCCCAATGCCCTCCTTTCTGGAGAGCATGCCAAAGGGAGACTGCGGCTGGGGCACAGAATTTGGCGGGACCCAGGGGAATGCCGTCAGGATGACCTGTGGAGAGGATTGGACCGGGCGGGTTTCTACGGATGGATGGCACTTTTATGAGCCAGATGAATATGACGGGATGGAATTCGCCACCCAAATCTGGTGGAACGGCGAGCCCGTGGAGACGTTACTCCTAAAAGATATCCCAATGAAGGAAGGGGAATGAACATGGTAAAGCTGACAGAAAATGAATGGGCCATTCTAAATATCCTATGGGAGGGGGAGGGCCTCACTCTGGGGGAGATTGTCTCCGCCTTGGCTCCTCTCCACGCCTGGCGGCGGAACACCGTCCATACCTACCTCACCCGCATGGAATCCAAGGGACTGGTGTCCATTTCACGGGAACAGGAGCCCCACCGCTACGCCGCAGCGGTGAACCGGGAGGACTGCGCCCGCCAGGCGCGCAATCAGCTTCTGGACCGGGTCTACGGCGGGGCCGCCGGGGATCTCATCGCGGCGTTCCTGAAAGAGAGCCAGATCACCTCCCAGGAGCGGGAACGCCTGCGAAAGCTCCTGGATGACATGGAGGTGTGAGATGACAAACCTATGGAGTTTCCTGTTGCAAACCCTTTCTGTGACGCTAGCAGGGGTCCTGGTGCTGACAGTGAAAACCCTCTTAAAGGATAAGCTGACCCCACGCTGGCAATATTTCGTGTGGTCTGTGCTGGCCCTTCGCCTTTTGCTGCCGGTGCCAACAAGAGGAAACTATGTGCTTCTTCCCCTCCCTGTCTGGGTCGAGACCTGCAAAAACTGGGTGGAGGGGAAACTTTCCTCGGCCTATCTCTCCTTTTATCAGGCGGTGGATGTGACCGCTCCGATCCCCTGGCTCAAGGGGCTGCCGGTGAGTGTGACCGATTGGTTGTTCTTTCTGTATGTCCTCGGCGTTGTGTTGATCCTGGTGCGGTATTTGATATCCTATGGGTGGCTGCGGGGCCTTCTTCGCCGGGGTGTGCCGGCCTCCAAAGAGATCCTGGCGCGGGTCGCGTCGGTGGGGGAGCGCTATGGGCTGACACCCTGCGGCGTGGTGGTTTTGGACAACCTGCCCTCGCCCATGGTTTGCGGTGTGTTTCGGCCCGTGCTGGCGCTGCCCCGAGGCGAGGCGCCAGATGACCACGTGATCCTCCACGAGCTGCTCCATGTGAAGCACTGGGACGCCCTGCAAAACGTCTTCTGGTGCGTCTGCCGGGCCCTCCACTGGTGCAATCCGGCGGTTCAATTTCTGCTCAACCGGGTGGGGAACGATCTGGAATCCCTTTGCGATCAACGGGTGCTGGAACGGCTGGAGGGGGAGGCGCGGAGAAGCTACGGCGTTTCCCTCCTTGCTATGGCCAATGACCGCTACTCCCGGGCGCCTGGCACCACCTGTGTCTCCAACGGTGGCAAAAACATTGCCCGGCGGATCGAGTCCATTGTGCGTTTTCGGTCCTATCCCAAGGGAATGGCCCTGGCCTCATTCTGCGTGACGGTGCTCCTGCTGGGTGCCTGCCTAATGGGAACGGTGGGGCCGGAGCTGGCTTACACCAGCTCGTCCCTGGGCACTGTGGAGGAGCGGATCGCCACAGGCCGCCTGACCCGCTGCACTACGGTGGCCGGGGCGCTGGACACCTATGCCAAGGGGATCATCAAAGGAAATGACATGTATCTTATGATGGCCTCACCCTTAGAGCAGCGAAATGTACTGGAGGACCGCATCCGTGAAAATGGACAAGTCTTCTATTTTGCTCCCGGCAAGGAAGAGGTTATGGTATATTCGGTCCTGAACCCATACAATGCGCCCGCAGAAGGGAGAAAGCAGGCAGTAGAGTATAGCTTGTCCCAGGAAGAATATTATGTGTATAACCTGGACAAGCAGGTGGATGGCTCCTATCACGCGTTTCTGGCCTTTTTGACCACCCAGCACAGCGAGAGCACCGGGATTGGACAGGATGTCCTGGGCTATCCCGTGAAGGTTTATTGGGAAAATGGATATGTAGTGGAACCCACGGGAGAAAAACGGCTCTATCTTCTCAGCACAGAGGAATACGCCTATACGTTTTATGCCCCCTCCTCCGTCCCATTCCTGCCGGCTAAGACACAGTACTATGCCGAGGGAGAAAGCGGCACGGTGAGGGTAGATGAATACAGTCTCCACGAAGTGGAAAACACGATGGAAACAGAGGGACACTGGTCTTTTGGAATGGGTGGACATAGCTTCGACTCCGTCCCAAAGCCCGGCGCGGAATTTGAGTTTGAACAGGAATCCTGTGTGACGAGATACCGGTTTGGAGGGAGTGAGGAAGCGCGTCAAGCATTATATACCCTGGGTATAGAGTCCATGCCCCTGACCCAAGACACGCCGTCGGCGGACGCTGCGGCCTTTGACGCCATGTCGGGAAATGCGTCCAACCGCTACTGGGTGGGCAGTGAATTCGGCGGCAGCTCGAACCGGGGCTTTTGGAGGTATCTGGAGATCAGCGATTCATGGGACGGAACCGTAACTGACAATGGCAGCGGCAATCCCTTCCACCCGGAAAACCCCTGTACTGGCTTCGCTGTCCGCATCCTCTGGAACGGAGAAGAAAAAGAGATTCTCACCCTAAAGGAGGTGGCAGACCGTGAACCGTAAAGACATCGCGTGGGGGATCAACCTGGTGGCCTGGGGCTACCTGTTTCTCTATCTGAATCTCAATTTGCTTTCCATTGACGTGCTGCCCAATTGGCTTGCGTATATATTCATGGTCAAGGCCATCGGCGGTTTGAGTGGTGAGCTCCCTTCCCTCAAGCTCCTCCGGCCATTGGGAATCCTGCTGGGACTTTGGTCGGCCGTCGTCTGGGGCCTGAGCGCCCTTGGGATGAGCATGGAGCACTACCTGCTCCATGTCCTCCAGCTGATCGCCACTGTTTTGGAGATCTATTTCCATTTCCAGTTGCTCACAGACTTAGCGGAGCTTGCCGGCCGGGCGGAGCTTCCCCATCGGGGAAAGATTTTGCGGCTGCGCACTGTTCGCACCGTCTTGGCCACGGTGACCGCTCTGCCGATTTTGTGGACTGGGAATCTTTATCTGGTTATGGCCCTTGCGATCGTGGGAGTTGTTGTAGGAATTTGGATCTGCGCGGTCCTCTTTGGCCTGGAAAAGGCCCTGAAACAAGGACCTTCTCTGGTAGAACCATAAAAAGACGAATACAAGGAAGAAAGCGAGGCATTCTTTTCACGAATGCCTCGCTTTCTATATAGTAAGAGGAGGATCACTTCAAAAAGTCTTCCAGCTCCGCTTTGGACTTCACGCCAACAGACATGTCCACCGGCTCGCCGTCCCGGAAGAGCAGCAGGGTGGGAATGGCAGAGATGCGGTACCGCTGGGCCAGTTCAGGGACCTCGTCCACATTGACCTTGCCAAAGGAAATCTCAGGATGCTCCTGGGCCAGTTCTTCCACCACAGGAGAGAGCATGGTGCAGGGGCCACACCAACTGGCCCAAAAGTCCAGCAACACGGGGGCAGAGGACTGGGTCACCTGTTCTTCAAAATTTTCCTGGGTAATTGTATGGATCGACATATTCAGCACTCCTTTTGGGTTTCAATTCTTTTCTTGCTCATAGCATACCCCAAAAGGCCGGCTTTTACTGTGATTAAAACACATTCTTTCTGAAAAAACGGCAGGAAGTCACTGTTTGTGTTCTATGTCCGATTTGAGGTCGCGGGCAGTGCGGTCCACTTTTTCTTGGGCGGGGATAAAAATTGTGGAAATAGAGACAGGCCGCAGGGGAATAGAGTAGAGCACAGGAGGTGCTGCCAATGATTTCAGCAGGACTGTTGCTGCTGCTCAATACCCTTTGCTTCCCCCTGCGCCTGGGAAACACTGGCTCCTTTCCTCGTCCCCTGAAAGCGGAAGAGGAGCGAGAATATTTAGAGCGGTTTGCCCAAGGGGACCTGGAGGCGCGAAACAAGCTGGTGGAGCACAACCTCCGCCTTGTGTCCCATATTCTCAAGAAATATTATGTCCAGGCCAGCGATCAGGATGACCTCATTTCCATCGGCACCATCGGCCTGATCAAGGGGATCTCCACGTTTAAGCCGGATAAAAAGGTCCGCTTAGCCACCTACGCCAGCCGCTGTGTGGAAAATGAGATACTGATGCACTTCCGAAGCCAGCGGAAGTATCAGGGGGATGTTTCCCTATCTGACTCCATTGAGGGAGACGGCGAGGGAAACTCCCTGTCGCTGATGGACGTGATCAGTGTGGACGACGACATGCTGGAAAATCTGGACGCCAGAGAGTCCTGCGCCAAGGTACGGCGCTGCGTCCAGAGCTGTCTCACTGAGCGGGAAGCGAAGGTCATTTCTCTGCGCTATGGCCTGGACGGAGACGGCCCTCGCACCCAGCGGGAAATTGCCGACGCCTGTGGGATCAGCCGGTCTTACGTCTCCCGGCTGGAGAAAAAAGCCCTGGGAAAGCTCCGGGAAGAGATGGAAAAAGGCCCAGAAAAAACGGCGGGAACCCCTTAAAGGGGTTCCCGTAGATCATGTGGTTAAGGGCGCTGCGTAATTTCGTGGCGCTTGGGCCCGGTGGAAACAATTTTGATGGGGGTTTCAATCTCCTTCTCAATGAAGTCCACATAGGCCTTGGCGTTGGGAGGCAGAGCATCATAGGACGTGATACCGCGCACGTCAGACTTCCAGCCCGGCAGAGTGGTAAAGACCGGCTTCGCCCGCTCCAGCAGGGCGGGGACGGGGAAGTCTTTGGTGATCTTGCCGTCAATCTCATAGGCGGTGCAGACCTGGATCTCATCCAGATAGCCCAATACGTCCAGGCAAGTGAGGGCCACCTGGGTGGCGCCCTGGATCATGCAGCCGTACTTGGTGGCGACAGTGTCAAACCAGCCCACCCGCCGGGGACGGCCGGTGGTGGCACCAAACTCTCCCTTGTCTCCGCCCCGGCGGCGCAGCTCGTTACCGGCCTCACCCAGCAGTTCACTGACAAAGGGCTCAGTCTGGGAACCCACACAGGAGGAATAGGCTTTGGAGACGCAAATGACCTCCTTCAGCGCGGTGGGCGGGACCGGCGCACCCACGCAGCCGAAGCCGGCCAGGGTATGGGAAGAGGTTGTCATGGGAACAATTCCCAGGTCGGGGTCTTTCATGGCACCCAACTGGCCCTCCAAGAGGATAGATTTGTCTTCCTTCACCGCCTGGTGGAGGAAGGATACCGCGTCACCGACATAGGGACGGATGATCTCCCGCAGCTCCAAAAGCTCGGCAAAGAGGTCGTCAGCGCTGACAGGGGGCTTGCGGTACATGTTTTGGAACAGGATGTTTTTAATTTCCACCGCGTGGTTCAGATGCTCCCGCAGGCGGGACTCGTCAAAAAGATCACAGACCTGGATGCCGATTTTCGCGTACTTATCCGAGTAGAAGGGGGCGATACCGCTTTTGGTGGAGCCAAAAGCATGGCCGCCCAGACGCTCTTCCTCATAGGCGTCCTGCAAGACGTGATAGGGCATGAGGAGCTGCGCCCGTTCGGAAATAATCAGGTTGGGGGCGGGAACCCCGGCGTTCATCAGATCGGTCAGCTCAGCGGCCAGCTTCCGGATGTCCAAGGCAACGCCGTTTCCGATGACATTGGTAATATGAGTGTAAAACACGCCCGAGGGCAATGTGTGCAGGGCAAAGCGGCCATAGTCATTGATGATGGTGTGCCCGGCATTGGCGCCGCCCTGGAAGCGGACCACGATATCCGAACTTTCCGCCATCAGGTCGGTGATTTTTCCCTTGCCTTCGTCACCCCAGTTGGCGCCAACGATTGCTTTTACCACAGAGATCCCTCCTAATATTCATTGCATAACACAGTCACAACGCCGAAGAGCCTGTAAGACCCTACGGAAAAATACAACTCATTATAATCCTAGGCTTTTCAACATGCAAGAGCGGAAGAGAAAAATTTCATTTTTAATCTGCCTTTATTTTTGTAAACTGTGGGAATCCTGGCCTCAGCCCCTTTACATTCGCGATTTAGCCTGCTAAAATAGGAAAGCAGTTGAGCACAAAGGAGGCATGTTCTGTGAAGAAAGTGCCAAAGGAAGACCACGACCTGCTGTATGAAAGTCTGCTGCGGCTGGAGACGGTGGAGGAATGCCGGCAGTTTATGGAGGATCTGTGCACCGTGACCGAGCGGAAGGCCATGCGCCAACGGATCGAGGTGGCCATGTATCTGCGGGAGGGGATGATCTATCAGGAAATCCTCAAGCGCACCGGCGCCAGCAGCGCTACCATCAGCCGGGTCAACCGCTGCCTTCAGTACGGCGCGGATGGCTATCAGACCGTGTTACCCCGGCTGGATTCCATTTGGGAGGAGAAGAAAAAATCGTGAGCCATTGGGAGGAAACCTACAACGCCTTGGCCGGCTGTTATGACGAGATGACCGAGGATGTAAACTATCCTGCTTGGGCGGATTTTTTGGAAAAGCTCTTTTCCCGGGGAAAGCATCCGGTTCACACGGTGCTGGATTTGGCTTGCGGCACGGGGACTATGTCCTTTCTGCTGGCCCAGCGGGGCTATGAGCTCATCGGGGTGGATTTTTCCCCGGAAATGCTGGCCCAGGCGGCGGAAAAGACCCTGGAAGGGAAGGGGGAACCCCCCATTTTTCTCTGCCAGGCTATGGACAAGCTGGACCTCTATGGCACGGTGGACGCCTGCGTATGCCTGCTGGATAGTGTGAACCATGTGACCCGTCCGGCTCAGCTTCGGAAAGCCTTTCAGCGGGTCCGGTTGTTTTTGGAGCCCGGGGGGCTGTTTGTCTTTGATGTCCATACGCCCGACCATTTGGAAGGCTTGGACGGTGGCATCTTTTTGGATGAAACCGAGGACGCTTATTGTGTCTGGCGGACGGATTACCATCCCCGCCGCCGGATCTGCACCTATGGCATGGATGTATTCCGCCGGGAAGGGGAGGTCTGGCGCCGGGAAAGTGAGTTCCATGAGGAACGGGCTTACACCGTGGAAGAACTGACGGAATATCTCCGTCAGGCTGGTTTTGTGGAGATCCGGCAACATGGCAACCTGAAGCTCCGAAAGCCCGGGGCGGGAGAGGAGAGAATTTTCTTTACCGCCCGCAAGCCGAATACATTATAATATTAAGAGAGGCAATACCATGGATTATATTGTAAGAATGATCGCCAAGGACGCGCCCATTAAGGCCATGGCCATACAAGGAAAGGGACTGGTCCAGCGGGCCAGAGAGATCCATCAAACCCTGCCCGTGGCCACAGCAGCCCTGGGGCGCACGCTGATGGCCACCTCGATGATGGGGCAGCAGATCAAGGAGAAGGACGGTTCTGTGACCGTCCGTGTTAGCGGCGGCGGCCCCTTGGGGAATATCTTGGCAGTGGCAGACAGCGACGGCAATGTCCGTGGCTATGTTCAGAATGGCCAGGTGGATCTGCCCCTGAAGGGCCCGGCCAAGCTGGATGTTGGTCAAGCAGTGGGGACTGACGGCTCTCTGACAGTTATCAAAGACCTGCGGATGAAGGAGCCCTATGTGGGCACAATCCCGCTGGTGTCCGGGGAGATCGCCGAGGACGTTACGTCTTATTTTGCCGAGAGCGAGCAGATTCCCACTGCCTGCGCGCTGGGAGTCCTGGTGGACACCGATTTGTCTGTGGCTGCCGCTGGGGGCTACCTCATCCAGCTCTTGCCCGGCGCCAGCGATGATGATATCGACAAGATTGAAGCCGGGATTTCCAGGGTCGGCCAGGTGACCAGCCATCTGAACCGGGGTGTCGGTCCGGAGGAGCTGCTGCGAATGGTTTTGGGAGACTTTGAACTGGAGCTGCTGGAGACCGTCCCTGTGGAGTACCGCTGCTACTGCAGCCGGGAGCGTATGCGCGGTGCGCTGGTCAGCATGGGTAAGGAAGAGCTCAGAGCACTGATCGCCGAGCAGGGCCGGGCGGAGATGACCTGCCAGTTTTGTGATGCGGTTCACGTCTTTGAAAAAGAGGAATTGGAGGAGCTGGCCGCCTCTCTGTGAGGGGGCCAGCGACCCTTTTTGGAGCACGTTTCCCACCTGGAAAAAAATCGGAAAAATTGAAAAAAGCTATTGACAAACGACAAGGGTTTCGATATAATAAATCACGTCGCTTGGGGTTGCGAGAGAAAATCAAGAGCGACAAGGAACGGGAGCATAGCTCAGCTGGGAGAGCACATGCCTTACAAGCATGGGGTCACAGGTTCGAGCCCTGTTGTTCCCACCACTCATTTGGCGCGGTAGTTCAGTTGGTTAGAACGCCGGCCTGTCACGCCGGAGGTCGAGGGTTCAAGTCCCTTCCGCGTCGCCAAGGGGTGTGAATCCACGCCC
>JALERU010000093.1 GCA_022764045.1 Clostridiales bacterium
ATGATATTCAATGCCACGCACATATCAACGGCCTCGGTGTTCTTGATCTTACTCTGATCAGAGAACGCCGCCCCAGCGCCCACGACCATGACAGACAGCATCACAGCCACGCAGAGCACCAGGCTCAGAACCTTCTTCCGAAACCACCTCTTTGCCCCCAACCCCTCCCACCCCATTTTCCCACGCTTTTCCCACACCGTTCCCACAGAAAACCAGGGGCCAGCACGAAGAGAAACTTCGGGATCGGAGAGAGCGGATTTAAGCAAGCATGTCCTTGGTATGCGGACATATGCGTTGAAACCAAGGAAGCTCGCCTATCATAATTTATTTCTTATGATTTTATAAAGAAAAATGGAATTTTTTCTTGACCCCATTGCTTTAAAGTGCTAAGATAAGGGCGTCAATTTCTGGTGCGATTGATGGTTCCAGTTACACTTACGAAAGAAGGTTATTTCCCATGAAAAAGAAACTGCTTGCTGCACTGCTGGCCGGCATGATGGCCCTGAGCCTGACTGCCTGCGGCGAAACCCCTACTGAACCCGCCGAAGACGAAGCCGGCGGTACCGCTGAAACCTACACCGTCGGCATCTGCCAGCTGATGGAGCACGCCGCTCTGGACGCTGCCACCCAGGGCTTCCAGGACGCACTGAAGGAAGCGCTGGGCGAAGAAAACGTCACCTTTGACTATCAAAACGCCCAGGGCGAGTCCGCCACTTGCGCCACCATCATCAACGGCTTTGTTTCCAACAACGTGGACCTGATCCTGGCCAACGCCACCCCCGCTCTCCAGGCTGCCGTTGCCGGCACCTCCGAGATTCCCATCCTGGGTACCTCCGTCACGGAATACGGCGTGGCGCTGGAGATCGAAGGTTTTGAGGGCACCGTGGGCGGCAACATCTCCGGCACCTCCGACCTGGCTCCCTTGGAAGACCAGGCCAAGATGCTCCAGGAGTGGTTCCCCGACGCCAAGAACGTGGGCCTGCTGTATTGTTCCGCCGAGCCCAACTCCAAGTATCAGGTCGACGTGGTGAAGGCCGCCCTGGAAGAGATGGGTTACACCTGCACCCTGTACGCCTTCGCTGACTCCAACGACCTGTCCGCCGTCTGCACCACCGCCGCCGACGCCAGCGACGTGATCTATGTCCCCACCGACAACACCGTCGCCAACAACACCGGCATCGTGGACAACATCTGCCGTCCCGCCAAGGTGCCCGTCATCGCCGGCGAAGAGGGCATCTGCTCCGGCTGCGGCGTGGCTACCCTGTCCATCAGCTACTATGACCTGGGCAAGACCACCGGTGAGATGGCCGCCAAGATCCTGAAGGGTGAGGCTGACATCGCCACTATGCCCATCGAGTACACCACCGTCACCAAGAAATACAACGCCGACATCTGCGAGGCTCTGGGCCTGACCGCTCCCGAGGGCTATGAAGCCATCGAAGCTGCCGCGGAATAATTCCAACGAAAGTTGAAATAACAACGGATTCTTACAAAAAATGTCGGGAAGGGGCTTTCCTTTCCCGACATTTTTTGCTATAATTTTATTATCTATACCCATTTTCAGAGGAGGACTCATTGTGATAGCAACTTTGGTAGGAAGGCTCGCCACCGTGCCTGGCGCCCTGCCCGGGGCCGTGGCCCAGGGGCTGATCTGGGGCATTATGGCCATCGGCGTGTACATCACCTTCCGGATTCTTGACGTGGCGGACCTGACCGTGGACGGCTCCCTGGGTACCGGCGGCGCGGTCTGTATTATGATGATGCTGGCGGGATACAACGTGTGGATCGCCCTGCTCATGGCCCTCATCGCCGGCCTGCTGGCCGGCCTGGTCACCGGCATTTTCCATACGTTTATGGGAATCCCGGCGATCTTAGCCGGTATCCTGACCCAGCTTTCCCTGTATTCCATCAACCTGAAAATTTTGGGGAAAGCAAACCAGGCCATTAACGTGGATAAATATGACCTGCTGGTCTCCCTGCGCTGGGTGAAGGAAACCGCTCTGCACAATCCCCTGGTGGTGGTGGCCATCTTCATTGTGGTTCTCATCGCCGTGCTCTACTGGTTCTTTGGTACCGAGCTGGGCTGCTCCATCCGCGCCACCGGCGCCAACCCCAACATGAGCCGCGCCCAGGGCATCAACACCAACCTGAACAAGGTCCTGGGCCTGATGCTCTCCAACGGTCTGGTGGCCCTCTCCGGCGCCCTGCTGTGCCAGTACCAGGGCTTTGCTGACGTGAACATGGGCCGGGGCGCCATCGTCATCGGCCTGGCTGCCGTCATCATCGGCGAGGCCGTGTTCAGCCGGATCTTCCGCAACTTCGCTCTCCGGCTCCTGGCCGTGGCCATCGGCTCCATCATCTACTATGTGGTCATCCAGATCGTTATCCAAATGGGTCTGGACGCCAACCTGCTCAAGCTCCTCTCCGCTCTGGTGGTGGCCATCTTCCTGGCCGTTCCCTATTGGAAGAGCAAGTATTTCCGGGGCGCCAAGAAAGCCCCCGCGAAGAAGGAGGCTGCGCCCCATGCTTGAACTGAAAGGACTCCATAAAACCTTCAACACCGGCACCGTCAACGAAAAGCGGGCCATCGACGGCCTGGACCTCACCCTGGAAGACGGGGATTTTGTCACCATCATCGGCGGAAACGGCGCCGGCAAGTCCACCATGCTGAACCTCATCGCCGGGGTCTTCCCGGTGGACCAGGGGACCATCCACCTCAACGGCGTGAACCTGACCAACCTGCCGGAGCACAAGCGGGCCAAGTATCTGGGCCGGGTCTTCCAGGATCCCATGATGGGCACCGCCGCCACCATGGGCATTGAGGAAAATCTGGCCCTGGCCAACCGCCGGGGGCAGCGCCGGGGGCTCCGCGCCGGAATCAACAACCGGGAGCGGGAGCAGTACCGCGCCCAGCTGGCCACCCTGGGCCTGGGTCTGGAAAACCGCATGACCAGCAAGGTGGGCCTCCTCTCCGGCGGCCAGCGCCAGGCCTTGACCCTGCTGATGGCCACCCTGAAAAAGCCCCAGCTCCTCCTGCTGGACGAGCACACCGCCGCCCTGGACCCCAAAACCGCCGACAAAGTCCTCCAGCTCACCGAGGAGATCGTGGCCCGGGATCATCTAACCACGCTGATGGTCACCCACAACATGAAAAACGCCATCCAGTACGGCAACCGCCTGATTATGATGGACGCCGGCCGGATTGTTGTGGATATCCGGGGAGAGGAAAAGAAGAACCTCACCGTCCGGGACCTGCTGGAAAAGTTCAACATCGAAAGCGACCGGATGCTCCTGTCTGAATGAGTGTGTCATAATCTGTCAGTTTTGTTTGAAAGTCTGATGACAAAATTCGACCTCCTGTTGTAGGATAACTCTTACAACAGGAGGTACTCTATTATGGAAAAATACAACTATGTCAGAAAGACCATCACATGGGAAAACCGGCGCTATGAGGTCCGGGGAAAAACCGAGCAGGAGGCCTGCGACAAGCTGGCCGAGCTGGTGGCGGCCCTCAAGCGCGGGGAGTTCGCCACCAGCGGCAACACCACTGTGGATCAATGGTTCCTCCAGTGGAAAGACACCTACAAGGCGCCCTCGGGCATCACCCCAAAGAGCCTGGGCCTCTATGACGAGAAGTACAACGGCTACATCGGACCCGCCATCGGGAGCATGCAGCTCAAGGACGTCCGGGATCTCCACCTGCAAACCATTCTCAACACCCAGGCGGGCATGTCCTATTCCCACGTGTCCAAGCTGCGCATGGTCATGCAGGAGCTCTTCCGCCAGGCCCGCCGGTCCCGGCTGATCATCTACGACCCCGCTGAGGGCCTCCTCCTGCCGGAGAGTGTCAAGCGAAGCCACCGTCCCATCACCAAGGAGGAGCGAAAGCACATCCTGGCCGTGGCCCAGACCCACCCCTCGGGCCTGTGGGTGCTGACCATTCTCTACACCGGCCTACGCCCCGGGGAGACCGCCGCCCTGCTCTGGAAGGACATCGACTTCAACCGAAACGAGATCCACGTCTACAAGGCCGTGGAGAGTGGCACACGGACCATCAAGGCCCCCAAGACCCCCGCGGGTGTCCGGGACATCCCCATGCGCCAGGAGCTCCGAGACCGCCTCTTAGAGGCCTGTGGCGACCCAGCCGCCCCGGTCTTTCCTTCGGCCAACGGCGGCGTCCGCAGTGCCAACAGTCTTCGTCGCCTGTGGAATGCCTTCGCCCAGGCCCTGGACCTCCACATGGGGGCCAAGGTTCGGGGGGGCGAGATCGTCCAGCACGCCATCGCCCCCGATCTCACCCCCTACTGCCTCCGCCACACCTTCTGCACCGACCTTCAGCGGGCCGGGGTCCCCATCAACGTGGCAAAGGAGCTTATGGGACACGCCAACATTTCCGTCACCGCCAATATTTATACCCACCGGGATCAGAAGGTGCTCCATCATAATATGGCGAAGTTGAATCCCAAGGGGCGGAAACCGGCGGTCAGATCCCAGGAAAAAGCCCTGTGAGGGCTGCGGTTCTGACCTGAGAAGTCAAAAGGGAGGCCAAGTGGACGCTGGGTCACACTTGGCCTCCCTTTTCTGGTTGCCCGATTCGCCAAACTATGCTACAATACCCTTGCTATACGATAGAAGGCCCTGCTGGCCTCTGGCGGCCCCCCATCTTTTGGGGGTGAAAAAACTTACCCCCAACCTGATTCAGGAAGGGGGTGATGGCATGGTTACATACGCAGAACTGTTTCAGTATACGCTGGTGATCTTAAACGTCATCCTCATAGCCATTGCGCTATGGAAGAAGTAAACCGCCCGGCTGCCACCCAGGCGGTTCGCTTTTTAAGAACCGTTCTCTAAAGGGGGGCTGACCGCAGGCCAGCGCTCCTTCTGTTAATAGTATAGTCCCCCGGGGGTCTTTTGTCAAGAGAGGCCCCCGGGCTTTTTGCGGAGTGAGAGACATTCTCAGAATATATCCTCTCTCTTCGCCACACAAAAAAACTAACGCAATGGAGATACGTTCTCCTTCAAGGGCCGCCTCAGTTGGGACAGCCGAACTCACAGGCCGGCGCGTCTGCCTGGCCCGAGCGCTGCGCCGCCGGAGGGCCGGAATCCAACGACGCCGTCAGGATGGCGAGCAGCTGCGTGTTTCGGGGCCGTTGGGTCAAATGCCTGCGGGCCAGAGCTTCCAGCAGCGGGCGGTTTTTATGCCAGATCATGTCCCTCACCGTGCGGATGTTTCGCTCTACCGCCTTCCAGTTGGTCTTATACTGCCTCGCCACCGCTGGATATAGCCCCTTTGTCACCCCCAGAAGCCGCTCCGGCTGCTCTGCGCACAGCGCTACAGCGTAGGCTGTATGGAAAAAGCCGATATAATTCTCCGTCGCGCCAAGCCGGTATAGCAGGTCGTAGATCTCTGATTGCCGTCGTCTTTCCATATAACACCTCACAGATCCCAAAAGTTCTTCTTTAACGCCTCAGGGCAGGTTTCCTCGATAGCCTGGATAATCTTGTCGATGGTCTTCGCCGTCGGGTTCCCGTTGCCGTTTCGGTACTGATAGAGATTGGAAAGTGTTATCTGAAAATCTAAGGCCATCTCTGTACAAGTTTTCTTGGTGAGTTCTTGGTATTTTTGTAGAAGTTCCGCCAGATAATTGCTCACAGTTTTTGCCATAAAGTTTCCCCTCTGTGTAATTATGGCAAATTTAATTAGTCCTCGACAACCTATATATAGGAATTTTCTGATATTCTTCAAAAAAGTTTGGAATTTTTGCTTGCAAATGTCAATGCGGCGGCCGGGAAGGGCCTCTGTGACATCGTGGGATTGTTGTGTTTTAGGGGATAGAGGACGAAGAGAAGCCCCCGGGGAGGTTCCCCGGGGGCTTAATTTGTTGCCTTAAATCATAAACGATATGCAACGATATTACAGCAATCTTTTACGATGCCGTTTTATTGCGACAGATTAAGGAGTAGTCAGCGTAACGGCAGTGGCATCAAACTCAGTCTCTGCAGAAACCTGGACAAAGATGATGTCCACTTCGTTGTCGCTGTTGACACCATACAGGGCATTGTTCAGCCAACCGTCGGCTGCGCCGCCCGTGCCGTTCCAACTATCTGCGTCGGCAGCGATCATGGCGTTGCCAGCATACAGAACATCATCTGCGTTTTCGCTGTCGATAGCAATGATGACCACATCCTTGGCCAGAGGCAGTCTGCCCTGGTTATGGAAGATCACGCGCGTTGCATTGAACTCATCAATAGCGTCGATGTATTTCACGTCGGAGCTCTCATCGGTGATGCACATCACGTCACCATCCATAGTGTAAGAAATAGCAGAGTAGGTGACTGCAGATGTCTTGTCAGTCTCGACATCTTCCAGCTTCTTACCATCGACGATTACGTCAATATACAGCTTCTCCTTGTCATCTGCATTCAGAGCAACATAGGAATCAGTGATGTAGCCATACAGGGTGTCGCCGGAGGTAATCGAAGCAGCGGTGATACCAAACATAGCGCCGATCTCGTTTCCATCAACGGCTGCGTAAATCTTGCTAAAGGTAATGTCATTCCGATTCAGCAGGTCAGCACCAGTCATGTAGACATACTTGTCATCGGTTGCATTATAGATAACGACGAAAGCGGTGTCAGACACGTCGTAGCTCTTGGCGCTTACAGTAACTGCGGAAATGCTCTTGTCATATGTAGCCGAAGATTGAACAACCGCAGTATAGTCAGAAGTGTCAATCTTTTTGGTATCTACCAGTGTAGTCAAGGAGTAGTTATCATCATCAATGGTATACGATACCATCATTTTAGCAGCACCAGTAAAGGCATTATTTCCACTGGCAGGTTTGTTGTTCCACTTTTCAACGGGGACAACTTTTTTGGTGCCGTCGTTGAACATAAGTTCAACAGAAGTAGTGTCGCTCAAACGATCATAGTTACCCACGCCAGTAACAACAGCGACGTCCAGATCAGTGGTGGAGCCTTCGCAGTTGAAATACATGCCACCGTAAACAACCAGATCAACATCAGACTTGATAGTAGGTGCAGTTGCGGAGGCAGCCTTATCATACCACTTGCCGTCGATACGCACCTCGCCAGTGCTACCGTTTACAGAAGTGACCTTGCCGGAAACGACATCAGCCTTAGTGATAATAGCCTTGCCATCTGCGGTATAGCCAGCGTCAACGATAACAGCCCAGTCGTCCTTGGCAGCGCCGTCATAGATGTGGTGGTCATCAAAGTCATAGGCAGTAGAGCCAACACGGATGCCGGTGCTGTTTGCGTAGGTGATCTTTGCAACGGTAGCCTTGGTAAACACAGCCTGGTTCACATCTCCGTCACCGTCAGTGTCAATCAGCTTAATGCTGCAAGCAGCCTGGTTAGAAGTCATTTGATCAGAGAGTTTGCCCTCAGCAGTTTTGCCATCAGTCCGATAAACGGGGGTAGCGTTTGCGGCCTGATCCAAATCATAAGCAGTACCATCCAGCTTGATGGACTTATCACCGGCCTTGCTGTCCAGAGCCAGCTGACCAACGATACCTTCAGCGACCACGGAGCAATCTTCGTCAGCGAAAACGCCCAGAACATCATCGGTGTCCTTGTAGACAACCTTGACATTCTGACCGATCAGGTCGGAATAGTCGGTGTCAACCTTGGTGAATTTAGCGGGAGTGCCATCAAGAGTCAGGGTATATGTGTCTTTGTTGGTATCCTTGGTGACCTTAACGAGACGAGCAGGATCGGAAGTGTCTGCATCATACTTGTCTTCCATTAGGGTGTCAGCCTTGTCAACCAAGGTGACCTTGGAGACCAGCTGGCCGTTCTCAGAAACCAGAGTATACTCATACTTGACTTCCTTTGCCTGCAGAGCGTTCCAGATCATCTGAGCAGCAGAGTCACGAGTCAGAGCGGCGGAGACATCGATGCTCTCCAGCTCATCATACAGGCCCTTCTGGGTAGCCAGCACGTTGACATTGGTGTCCCAAGCGTTGCCATAGAACACTTCGATGTCGGACTTATACCCCAGCGCCACC
>JALERU010000006.1 GCA_022764045.1 Clostridiales bacterium
GTTCTCGGGACGATAAGTATTATCGCCATAACCGCCGATGATGTTCAGCGCCACGCAGGCATCAACGGCCTCGGTGTTCTTGATCTTGCTCTGATCAGAGAACGCCGCCCCAGCGCCCACGACCATGACAGACAGCATCACGGCCACGCAGAGCACCAGGCTCAGAACCTTCTTCAGGTTTCTCATAGGGGTTTCCTCCTTAAAAAATTTTTTGAACGCATCCTTCCCTTGACCTTGTCCGGCACACATACTGTGGCATGCCGTTGCGGTATCTGCGCCGGGCGCAAACAGGAGAGGGATTTGTCCTATGGTTACTATACGAAATCTTTTTTGATTTGTAAAGAGCGTTGGAGGTTTTGTAACAAAACGGTAATCTGGTTACAAAATGGTTACAATTCTGGGAAGCGCGCCAAAATTCCCTAAAAACACAAAAACTTGTGCCTCATTTTTTCTAACCACAAGGGATAGCTACTCCACCGGCCAGAGGCAGCAAACAAAAACTTTTTTGGTCGGCGCTCTGTTCCAAAAGAAATGTTACAGGCGCACCCCTTGACAAGGGGTGCGCCTGTGGCTATACTATGAACAGAGGGGTTGCCTGGATGACGGTCGGCCCGCTATGGAACTATTTTTACATAGTAACCGTCAGGGGCTGCGACCCTGGCGGTTACTTCTTTAAGATCTGGATGACCAGACCAATGATCCCAATGATCACCAGAGTGTATGTAAACAACTCTTGATATGTAACCATCGGACCACCCCCTTTCCTCAGAAAGGTCCGGGGGTAAAGAAGGTTTACCCCCGCAGGGAGGGCCAACCGCCAAGATCCAGGCGCCTTCGTCATAGATCGCCTATGGCGAGGATACCAGAATTCCACAAGATCCGCAAGAAAAAGAGCGCAGGTGTCAAAACCCGCGCTCTTTTTTCATGCACATTATATATAATGTATATTCTCTTACTGATGGTCCACCTTATACATGTATTCCAGCAGGTCCACCGTCTTGGCGGAGTAGCCGATCTCGTTGTCGTACCAGGCAACCACCTTGACGAAGTGGTCGTTGAGGGAGATGCCAGCCTTGGCGTCGAAGATGGCGATATGGCGGTCTCCCAGGAAATCGGTGGAGACCACGGCGTCGTCAGTGTAGTCCAGGATGCCCTTCATGGGACCCTGGGCGGCGGCCTTCATGGCAGCGCAGACCTGGTCGTAGGTGGCGGGGGTCTCCAGCTCCGCCGTCAGGTCCACCACGGAGACGTCCAGGGTGGGCACCCGCAGGGACATGCCGGTGAGCTTGCCGGACAGGTCGGGGATGACCTTGCCCACGGCCTTGGCGGCGCCGGTGGTAGAGGGGATGAAATTGCCGGAAGCCGCCCGGCCGCCCCGCCAGTCTTTCTTGGAGGTGCCGTCCACGGTTTTCTGGCTGCCGGTGATGGAGTGCACGGTGGTCATCAGGCCCTCTTTGATGCCGAAGGTATCGTGCAAAACCTTCGCCACGGGGGCCAGGCAGTTGGTGGTACAGGAGGCGTTGGAAACGAAGTCCATGCCTTTGTCATAGGATGTGTTGTTGACGCCCATGACGAACATGGGGGTATCGTCCTTGGAGGGGGCGGTGAGCAGGACCTTTTTGGCCCCACCGGCCAAATGCCCCTTCATTTTTTCAGCGGTGGTAAACTTGCCGGTGCTCTCTACGATATACTCGGCGCCCACGGAGGCCCAGGGGATCTCATGGGGCTCCTCGCAATGGAACACGCGGATCCGGCGGCCATTGACAATGAGGTCGTCACCCTCCCAGGACACCTCGCCCTGGAAGCGGCCATGGACGCTGTCGTACTTCAATAAATATGCCATGTAGTCGGGGGTCTGGCTGTGGCTGTTGATGCCAACGAACTCAATGTCGGGGCGCTCCACGCCCAGACGAAGCACTAAACGGCCGATTCGTCCGAATCCGTTAATGCCTACTTTCATACCCATATCACCAAAATCCTTTCCGCATCATGATTCTGTCTGTTTGCTGACAGCTCAGCATAGATGCTTACATTATACTCCAGTTTTGCCCCTGTGAAAAGGGTTACTTTTAAGCATTTTTCTGATTCGCCTTCTGCAAGCGACATTTTTCGACAAAATTCTTGTGTTCTTTTCCAGTATTTGCTACACTGTCAGTATGAAAATTTCCGCCCCATCCGGGTATTCTAATTCCATTTTCCAAGGAGTTGACGCTATGGAGCCATTCACTTCCCGCCTGGACGTCCAGTTCGGCAGTTTCCCTGAGCCCGTGATCTTCCTGTCCGGCAGCCAGATTCTCTATTCCAATGAGCCCGGTCAGCAGCTTTTAGAGCGCGAGACCTTTCCGAAAGACCTGTTGGCCGCCCTGGCCGAGCATCCCGGCGGCGCCATGGAGATCGCCCTGGGCCCGGAGACCTACCGGGTGACCGTCTCTCCCTTTGAGGGCGGGGAGCTGTTAGTCTTGCGCCCCCTGCCCCAGGCCCAGGAGAAGAAGCATCCCTTTTCCAACGCGGTGTACCGGATGCGGGAGTGCCTGTCCAACTTCACCGCAGTCCAATGGAAAATGAAGCGGGTGCTGGAGGAAAACCACCTGATGGGAGACTTCGATCAGGACTTGGCCAATCAGAGCCGGCTGATCTTTCAAATGCTCCGCCTCACCCGCCAGGCGGAGCTGACCCAGGATCTCAACGACAAGTCCTTTCCCCGGGAGGAAGGCTTCGACCTGGCCATGGTCTGCCAGGGAATGGCCGACGAGGCCACTTGGCTGGCGGATCTGGCAGGGGTGCGGTTCCTGTACACCAGCAACGTGGAGCACCTGCCCTTCCAGGGAAGCAAGTCCCTGCTGACCCAAATGCTCCTGGCGCTGGTCTCCAACGGCGTTCGCGCCGCAGGCAAGGAGGGAGAGGTGGAGATGAAGCTCCATGCGGAAGGCGGCCGCTGCGTGATCTCTGTCCGGGATAGCGGCGTCGGGATCTCCGAGGACCGGATGGCGACCCTCTTCTCCGGCGACGCCCCTGCGGAGATTCCCCGGCCCGGCGAGGGCGCCGGCCTTGGCCTGTACAACGCCCAGCGGATTGCCGCCCTTCACGGGGGGGTCCTCATCGCCCAAAGCGGCCAGGACGGCGGTGCCTGCCTGGTGGCCTCTCTCCCCATTGTGACTCCCACCAGTGTTCCTGCCCGGAATCACCCTGGCTACGACAACCTGGGGGGGTATTCTCCCGTCCTCATTGAGCTCAGCGATGTGCTCCCCTGGCAGGCCTTTGTGCCGAAGGAAAACGAGGAGTAACACGATCCATTTCATCAAATCGTCCGTCACTGACGGACGATTTTTCATTCCTCCGAGCCTCATTTTTTCTGTGGGAACTCGTCGGGAAAAACGTGGGAAACGGTCGAATTTTCTTTGAAAAATCAAGCGGAACCTCAGAAGAAGGTTCTGAGCCTGGTGCTCTGCGTGGCTGTGATGCTGTCTGTCATGGTCGTGGGCGCTGGGGCGGCGTTCTCTGATCAGAGTAAGATCAAGAACACCGAGGCCGTTGATATGTGCGTGGCATTGAATATCATCGGCGGTTATGGCGATAACACCTATCGTCCGGAAAATAACATCACCCGCGCTGAGGTCTGCAAGATGATCTGCGTGGCCCTGAACGGCGGTAAGGAGCCCACCCTGAGTGTGCCCGCTACCCCCACCTTCAAGGACGTGCGCAACGACGCAAACTCCGCTTGGGCTGAGAAGTACATCGAGTCCTGCGTGGCTCAGGGCATTGTCGGCGGCGTGGGCAACGGCATGTTCCAGCCCAGCCAGAACGTGACCGGCTCCCAGCTGGCTAAGATGCTGCTGGTGGCACTGGGTTATCGCGCTGATGAAGAGAAGTTTGGTGGCGCTGCTTGGGATACCAACGTGAACGTGATTGCTACCCAGAAGAATCTGTACGACGAACTGGAGAGCATTGACGTCTCCGCTCCTCTGACCCGTGACTCTGCTGCTCAGATGATCTGGAACGCACTCCAGGCTGTCGAAGTCACTTACACCTACACCCTGGTGAGCGAGAATGGCCAGCTGGTCTCCAAGGTCACTGTGGTCGATAAGGACCCCGTGAATGACGAGACCAAGAGCCCCTACACCCTGCTGTATGACAAGTATAAGGCTGTCATGACCAACGACAAAGATGAGTATGATACTTTGGTTATGACTGCATACGCTTGGGACGACACTGACAAGGAATTTGACTACACCTTTACTCCGTATGATAAAAATGGAGATGCTCTTTCCACTGTTACCTATTCCTGCGCAGAAGACTACACCGACCTGTTTGCAATGCAGGTAAATGTTGTTTACAAAAACAACAAGGCAGAAGATGTCTATGGCATCTACGCCGAGGATTCCACCGTCCTGTATGAGGGCGTTGTGGCTGATATCGAAGCTTATGATTCCGATTATTTGAAGATCGACGGCACCAAGTATAAGGCCGATGTGAAGATTTCCAAGACCAGCATTGACAACATCCCCGCTTATGCTGAAAATGTTTATAACAATGATTCTTCTAAGCTGACTAAGCTGTCTGCAATGACTGGTGCTGCACAGGCCTACACCGCCCGTGTCATTGACCTGGACGACAACGGTAAGGTTGACTGCGTTGTCTATCTGCCCTTCGAGACTGCCAAGGTCACTTATGTTGGCACCAAGAACATCTCCATGAACGGCGCAACCGTTACCTCCGCTACCTTCGAGGATGACGAAATTTATGACGGCATTGCGAAGGACGACTATGTCATGGTCGTAAAGGAAGCCAACACTGCTTATGACGGCAATGTTGTCACCGAGCTCAAGGCTGTCTCTGGCACTGTGAAGGCAACCCGCGACGGTGGCAACGAAATCCAGATTGACGGTACTTGGTATGATCTGACTTCTCTGAATGGTCAGAGCGATGTCAAGAAAGCAAATATTAAGATCAACAACGAGTACACTCTGTATGTCGTGAGCGGCTACGCTTACTTCATTGAAGAGGGTGCAAACAACCAGACTCTGGAAGATCTGCTTTATGTTAAGACCGCAGCCTGGACCAATAGCATTGACGGCGCTAAGGCTAAGGTTATGTTCGCTGACGGCAGCGAAGCGACTGTCACTTTGACTGACCATTATGTCAACGAGGCAGATGAAAGCGCCAAGGCCGATAATTATGAAATCGACATCACTAAGAGTAATGCCGCTGATCTGGCCGAGAAGCTCTACACCTTCGAAAAGGACGGCAATGACTATGAGCTGACTGTTGTCAACGCAAAGAACGACCTCGGTTACGATGTTCAGACAGCCGCTCAGTATGGCATTAGCGCAAAGCAGGATGACAAGGCTGGTAAAATTGTCGTAGTGGACGCAACTAACAACAAAGTCACCTATTCCGCCGCGATTGCTGATGATGCAGTTGTCTTCATCGTTGAAGTTGAAAATAACAACGACGTTTCTGTGGTGACCGGCACTGCCGCAAAGGCATATAAGGCTGCAATTACTGCTGATGCGGATAAGGACGGTACCCTCCTGACCGATGAGGTCAACGGCGTGGACACCGCTAAGGTTGCTCTGGTCTTTGCTTCTAATGAAGAGCTTCCCAACGCAACTGGTACCACTGACAACTATGGCTATGTGACCTCCGCTGTGTCCACCATTAAGGAAGGCGACGACACTTATTACACCTTCACGATGTGGACTGAGAAGGGCGAAGTTACCGTGACTACCGATGATAAGGCCGCTGATGGTCTGGCCAAGCGCGATATCATCAGCTACACCGACCTGGGTGACAACAATATTGATGATGTTGATAAGGTCACTGGCGAATACAAGGCTGTCAAGGGTTCTTCTGGCAACGAGTTGTACCTGACCAGAGCTGCTAAGGACATCAATCCTCCTTTCGGAACTCCCTCCGTTACTACTTCTGGAGCTTATGGTGAGTACACTGATTCTGCATACATCACTGACGACACCGTGGTTCTGTATGTTGACTCTGAAGCGCTGACCGGCAACGCTGATGGTGCCATTGTAAACGCAAAGGAGATCTATAATGCAAGCGCCGCTAAGCCTTATTATATGATGACCAATGTGTTTGTCTATGACGAAGCAACTGCTGATGGTGAACTGGAACTGGTTATCGTTGAAGTGAACAACGAGTGGACCTTCTAAAAACTGTCGGAAATTCTATCTTAATTGATAGATAAAAGAAGCCCCCGGGGAATTCCCCGGGGGCTTCTTGTGCGAATGAGTTGTAATACTCAGAGGAGATTACTTCCACTCGTTGTTGATCTCGATAACCAGGAGGTCGAGCTTGAAGACGGTTGTGCTTCCGCCATCAGCTTCGTCAATGACAAAGTTAATGTTATTGATAGCACCAGAGGTATCCGTGCCTGCAGTCTGGAGGCTGCCGGACTCAGCGCCTGCAACGTCTTCGCTGTCGACATAGAGGACTGTGGTGTCGTCAGTGATGATATAAACCTTGCCATCAGTACCATCGGTTTCGCTACCATAAATAGTAAAGGTCTTGCCATCAATACCCTTCACGGCAGCGGGAGTCAGGGCGTTAGTACCATTCTTTGCTACGCTGACATTGTCAATCATCCCGTCGCCCAGGTTATCGAAGGTAACCAAAGAGCCCTTTGCGACACTGGTAGCAACAGAAGAAGCCTTGTCATAGACAGTCACAGCTTCCTTGCCGTCCCAGATGGTGTAGCCGATCACAGTATCGCCGTCGATCTTGCTCTTGAAAGGCTTATCAACAACGTAACCATAGTTGCCACTCACGCCCTTGGCATTGGGCAGATCCGTGGTCATAACAATATTAGCCACAATGACGGTCTTGGTGCCATTCACGGTGTCATACAGCATTGTGCCAGTACCAGTAATAGCATCCTTGTAATTCTTAGCAACAGCGCCAGAGACAACCTTCACTTTCTCGTTGCCGCCATCCACATACTTAATGAACACAACAGCGTCGTCAGCGATTGCATAGGTATCGTTGAACTTGCCAGAGACATTGTCAGTGGGCTTGGAGATGCCAGTTACGTCATCAATATCATAACCCAGCAGGTTTTCAGCGCCACTGTCCATCTTATTTACCACAGTCAGGTCATAAGCGCTCCCATCCTTAGAGAAAGTAAAGAGGGTGTCATCCAAATCACCTGTGTATGCAGTTTCACCGTCTGCATCATAGACATCGTCGACATCAATGGTAGCGGAGGTGCCGTCATAGAAATACACCTTTGCCTGCATGTCACCAAAGTTATTCGCAGCGGCAGTGTCCACATACAGCACGTCGGTCAGAGAGGCAGAGCCCTTCTGCTCGGCATAGAACACGAAGGAACCAGCCACATAGAAGGTGTAGGTGCCGTCCAAACGGAAGTTCTCACCGGAATAGTCAGTATACCACTTACCATCAATCTGGACTTTGCCGTCGCGAGTAGCAGTAACCTTGCCGGAAACGGAATCCATCTTCACGATGGTGTTCTCGTCATAAGCAGTGTACTTATTTTCAGTTACCAGAACATAATCGTCCTTAGCAACGTCTTCATAGATATTGTCGTCTTCAAACTTAAAGGTGTTGGCCGTAGTTGTGCCAAAGTACTTCACAGAAATCTGCTTTGTGCCCTTGGAGGTCACTTCGCCAGCATAGACGGGCAGATAGACAATAGTATCAATCTTGCCATCATTGTCATTGTCGATGGCGCGCATAGAGTAGGTGGGAGCGTAGGTGCCCAGCTCAGTGGTGTTCAGGTTGCCCTTATCGTCGCCAGTGGTAACGAAAACACTGTTCTTGGTATTATACTGATTCTGAGCGATGGCCTGCACGGCCTTGGCGCCAGTAGCATCCTCATCAGTTTTATACTTGGTGCCGTCGACCTTAATGTAGGTGCTGTCATAGTACTCCACATCATCCAGGATGCCGGTAGCGATCACAGCGGAATCCTTGGGAACGATGCCGTAGACCTTGGTGTCCTTGGTCTTATTGTCCACAGTGTAGACAACCTTGACGTTCATGCCGAACAGTTCGGAGAAGTCGTCGTCAGACTGGAAGACGGGGGCATCTGCATCTTCGCCGATGGTATAATCGAAAGTCTTATCGCTTTCATTCCACTCATACTTGGTCAGCACGCCGATGGTAGTCTTGCTTTCGTACTTGTCTTCCATCAAGGTGATCTTGTCGTTGTTAGAGCCAACAACCTTATCCTGGACAGTGACCTCGGTGGTCAGCTGGCCGTTTGCGTCAGTGGTCAGAACGGTCTTGTACTCCACCTCATAGGCGTTCAGAGCGTTCCACAGCATCTGGGCTGCAGAATCGCGGGTCAGAGCAGCGGAGGTGTCGATGGTCTCCAGGCCTTCGTACAGGCCCTTAGCAGAAGCAACAACGTTCACCTTGGTGTCCCAGCCGTTGCCGCCGAAGCCGGCAATGTCAGCTTTGTAACCCAGCGCCACCAGCAGCATCTTGGCCAGCTGGGAGCCGGTCACGTTCTGGCTGGGCTGGAACATGCCGTTGCCCACGCCGCCGACGATGCCCTGGGCCACACAGGACTCGATGTACTTCTCAGCCCAAGCGGAGTTTGCGTCATTCCGCACGTCCTTGAAGGTGGGGGTAGCGGGCACACTCAGGGTGGGCTCCTTGCCGCCGTTCAGGGCCACGCAGATCATCTTGCAGACCTCAGCGCGGGTGATGTTATTTTCCGGACGATAGGTG
>JALERU010000011.1 GCA_022764045.1 Clostridiales bacterium
AAATACCGCTCCATATAGTCCTTGGCCTCCGCCACCGTCACATGGATGTCCTGACTGAGGGAGAAGGCGGACATGCCGTAGACGATGCCGAAATTCACCGCCTTGGCCCGGGAGCGCATCTGGTGGGTCACCTCCGCCTCCGGCACGTGGAACACCTTGGCGGCGGTGACGGTGTGGAAGTCCTCACCGGAGCGGAACGCCTGCTGCATGGCCTCGTCTCCGGCCATATGGGCCAGCAGCCGCAGCTCGATCTGGGAGTAGTCGGCGTCCACCAGCACCCAGCCCGGCCGGGCGATGAACATCTTGCGGATCTGAGCCCCCAGCTCCGTGCGCACGGGGATGTTTTGCAGGTTGGGCTCCGTGGAGGACAGCCGCCCGGTGGCGGTGACGGTGTTTTGGAAGCAGGTGTGAATCCGCCCGTCCTCCCCGATGACCTTCCCCAGGCCCTCCACATAGGTGGAGTTGAGCTTGGTCAGCTGCCGGTACTCCAAGATCAGGTCGATCACCGGGTGCTTGGGCCGGAGCTTTTCCAGCACCTCGGCGCTGGTGGAGTAGCCCGTCTTGGTCTTTTTGATGGGGGGCAGGCCCATCTTTTCAAAGAGGATCTTCCCCAGCTGCTGGGTGGAGTTGAGGTTGAATTCCTCCCCCGCCTGGGCGAAGATCTCCCCTTGCAGGGCGGCGATGCCGGTTTTCAGCATCTGGCCGAAGTGGACCAGGGCCTGGTCGTCCACCAGCATCCCCGCCTGCTCCATCTCCGCCAGCACCGGGCAGAGGGGGAGCTCCAGCTCCTCATACACTTTTGTCAGGCCCAGCTGGGCCAGCTTGCCGGGGAGCAGGTCGTAGAGCCCGAAGAGGAGGCAGGCGTGGCTGGCCATGGCCGCCCCGGCCTTGGCGGCGCTCTCCTGGTCCTTCCAGGCCTTGGCCCCCAGGTAGTCCTTGGCCGGGGGGAAGTCGGCGTCAAAATACTGCCGGCCCACCTTGTCCAGTTCATAGCTGCCGTCGGTGGGGGCCAGGAGGTAGGCGGCGATGGCCCCGTCAAAGACGAAACCCTTGGCCTCCAGCCCCCGGGCCAGGGCCCGGCTCATCACGTCCTTGATGTTGTCCCCCAGCTTGGGGATCTCCGGGGCCAGCAGGCCGGCCAGAAAGGTCTCGTACTCCGGCAGGTCCTCCTCCCGGAAGAGGGCGGCCTCCTCCCCGTGCTCCCCCCAGGCCACCGCCAGGGCGGACAGGTCGGGCAGGGCCAGCACGGCCACCCTCTGCCCCTGCCACTGGTCCAGCAGCTCCCGGCACCGGGCGGAGCCGGTCACGGTTTCCAGGGCGCAGGGGCCGGTGCAGGCCGTCCCCTCGGCCTTGGGGGCCTCGGCCTGGTCCAGGCCCATCTGCTGGATGAGCTTGTTGAACTCCAGCCGCTGGAAAATCTCCCGCAGGGGGGCGGCGTTGACGGGTTTGCGGAGGGTCTCCTCGGGGGTAAAGTCCAGGGGGGCGTCCCGCCGGATGGTGCACAGGTCATAGGACTGGAAGGCGCTCTGCTTCCCCTCCGTGAGCTTTTTCTTCACCCCGGGCTTGGCCGCCAGGGTGCCGTCCTCCAGGCGGGCGTAGAGCTGGGCCAGGGTGCCGTTTTCGTGGAGGAGGGCCAGGGCGGTCTTCTCCCCCACCCCGGCCACCCCGGGGACATTGTCGGAGGAATCCCCCATGAGGGCCTTGAGATCCACCATCTGGGGGGGCTCGAAGCCGTAGGCCGCCCGGAAGGCGGCCGGGTCCATCTCCTGGGTGGTGGTCTTCCCCATGCGGGTGGTGACCAGCTCCACATAGGTCCGGTCGGTGACCAGCTGGAGGGAGTCCTTGTCCCCCGTGGCCACCCGGCAGTCCCAGCCGGCCTCCTCGCACCGGCGGGCGATGGTGCCGATGAGGTCGTCGGCCTCCCACCCGGCCAGCTCGTAGCAGGGGATATTCATGGCCGCCAGCACCTCTTTCAGCACCGGCATCTGCACCGCCAGGTCCTCGGGCATCCCCTTCCGCTGGGCCTTGTACTGGGGATAGGCCAGGTGCCGGAAGGTGGGCTCCTTCCGGTCAAAGGTCACGCACACCCCGTCGGGGTCCACCTCCTCCTCCAGGCGCCGCAGGATATTCAAAAACCCAAAAATGGCGTGGGTGGGGAAGCCCGCCTGGTTGTTCAGGGGGTGCATCCCAAAAAAGGCCCGGTTCACGATGGAGTTTCCGTCCACCACCAGCAGCTTCATGCCATCACATCCTTTGCCGCGGGGCCTGGCCCCGCCCGATCAATATAATATGTAATTGTACCAAGAATTGGGGAAAAAATCAATCTTTTGTGGCCACTGGTTTCCCTCTTTGGCCTTCTTTCACTGGGGCGTGGGTGCGTCTATGACCAACGCTGTGGAACCCTCAACGCACGCCCTCATCCGACCCGGCCCCTACGGGTCCGGCCCACCTTCCCCCCCAGGGGAAGGCGATTGGCAAGCCCTGGAAGGCTTATGTAGAAAAATACCGTAGCAATCACACCAACGCAGCATAGCACGCAGGCTTCCCCTCGGGGGGAAGCTGGCACCGAAGGTGACTGATGAGGGGGCGATATGGTAGTAACGGTGGGTAGAGGAATCCCGTTGCCACCTTAGGCCGGTGCGTCTCTTACCCACGCCGTGGAGTCCTCCAGGCCCGCCCTCATCCGACCCGGCCTCCGGCCGGCCCACCTTCCCCCCAAGGGGAAGCACCTTAAACCATAGCTGTCAGCGCAGCTGACTGATGAGGGGGCGATACGGAAAACCGTCAGGTAGAACAATCCCGTCCCCCACCCTCCCCGCAAAAAAACACGCCTCCCACCGGGAAGCGTGTTCTTTTCGCTTTTGTCACAGTTCACAGCTTTACCGCTGCCGCGTCCTTGTTCTGCTTGGCGCCCAGCAGGTAGATGATCGCCAGCACCAGGCCGATCACGTTGGAGGCCGCGCCGGTGGGGCCGCTGGCCATCACATTGGCCACCAGGCTCACCAAAACCAGCACCAGGACCACAACGCCCAGAGCGAAGTTGGCGCCGCATTTTTCGGGCTTATCGCAGTTCTTCACCCCGAGAATGCCCAGGATGAGATAGAACACCGCGCTCACCAGGCCCAGCAGGCTGAGAATGCCCGCCGCGGCGCCCAATACCACGCCGGCGCCGCTCTCCTCGCCCGAGGCCATCAGCAGGCCGCCGCCCACCAAGAGGATCAGGGACCCCAGCAGGCCCAGTGCCCCCAAAATGATGTACAGGATTCCGGTTACCTTCAGTTTTCCTCTCCCGGGTGCATTTCCTTCCATGTTGCTTCTCCTTTCTCTCTCTAAAAACACACAGTGGTGTTTTCAATTTATATTTTTATTTTACACCGTCGGCCAAGCCCTGTCAAGGAAAGCCTGTCGATCTATCAACGCCCCCTCCCTTGGAAAACCGGAGAAAAACCCTTGCCGCACCATGGCATCTTGGGTCGGTTTATGGTATACTGGCCCTGACGACCCCACACAAAACACGAAAGGACGTTTCCCATGGAACTGAAAAACACGCCGTTTCATCTGCTGGCGGGGATTCTCTTTGGCCTTTTGGCCCTGCTGCAGTTGTTTACCCTGATGGGCTATTTCAGCCTCTGCGGCCTGCTGGCCCTGGCGGCCTACTGCGCCATGGCGGCGGTCACCCTGCTCCAGCGCCGGGATGTGTTCACCGCCGGGGCCTTTGGCCTGGCCCTGCTCCCGCCGCTGCTCTCCCTCTTTCTGCCCTACACCGCCAAGCTGCCGTGCCTGTTGACCCTGCTGGAATACCTGGCCATCTTCGGCATTGCCCTGGCCCTGCTCACCAGCTACCTCCCCTCCCTGGGGGAGCTGGCCCGCAAGCTGTGGTTCCTCCCCGCCGCCCTGGGGGCGCTGACCTTTGTGGTCCAGGGGATCTACTCCTTTACCACCTGGCTTATCACCCACCACAGCGCCGGCACCGGCGTGCTGGACAGCCTTCTCACGGCGGCGGCCCTCTTCTTTGCCGGGCTTTGGATCGTCCACCCCGAGGGCTTCCCCCAGCGCCCGCCCGCTTTCACCCGGCCGGAGGAGGCCACCGAAGAGGGCGCCCTTCCCCTCTCCCTCTACTGTGACCTGCTCAAGCACACCCTTCTGTTGGTCTTCACCTTCGGTGTCTGGCTGTTTCTCTGGGTCTATCGGGTCACCGGCGCCCTCAACCAGGTCAAGAGCGCCCCCTATCGCAACCCCACCACCAAGCTGCTGCTGTGCCTGTTTGTGCCCTGCTACTATGTCTACTGGACCTATCAAAGCGCCCAGCGGGTCGACCGGCTGTCCCGGTCCGTGGGCCTGGCCTCGGAGCTCACCCTCCCCTGCCTGCTGCTGTCCCTCTTCCTCCCCATTCTCTCCCCCATCCTCCTCCAGGAGCGGCTGAACGCCCTGATAGACGGTCCCCTCCCCGACGAGGAACCCCAGTCCTATCAGGAAACCGCCAACGCCCTGCGGGTCTTCAAGGACCTGCTGGACAGCGGGGTCATTAACCAGGAGGACTACGACGCCAAGAAAAAACAGCTCCTATCCCGCTGAAAAACCGGCGTGGACACGAAAACCTGTGTCCACGCCGGTTTTGTTTTTGGGGCTTATGCCTTCCGGCCGTCCCGGTAGAATGCCAGAAATTCCTCAATGGGCAGGGGCTTGCAGCAGTAGTAGCCCTGGTAGCAGTCCCCGGCCAGGGAGGCCACCAGGTCATGCTGCGCCTGGGTCTCGATCCCCTCCACACAGGTGCGGAAGCCCGCCCGCCGGCCGCCCCGCAGGATGTATTCCATCAGGCAGCGGCTGTTTTGGCTCGTGAGGATTTCCGAGACAAAGAGCCGGTCCACCTTCAGCTCGTCAATGGGGAGCTGAAGCAGCAGGGTGAGAGAGGAGCTCCCTGTGCCAAAGTCGTCGATGGCAATGGCGATGCCGTGAGACCGGAAAAACTTCAGCTCCTCCGCCAAAAAGTCCAAATCCAGGCGGCGGCAGCGCTCGGTGAGCTCCAGGCACAGGTTCTCCGGCGGGCAGCCGGTCTCGGCCAGAATCCCCAGCACGTCCTCCCGGAAGTCCCGGTGCTCCAACTGGGTGTCCGTGATGTTCACGTTCAGCACAAAGTCCGGGTCGGCCCGGCGCAGGGGTTCGGTTTCCAGAATGGCCTGGCGCAGAACCCACTTGCCCACCTGGATAAAGGCGGGGTCGTTTTCCAGCCAGGGGATAAAGGTGTCCGGCGGGACCACCCCATAGGGCTCCCCCTTCCAGCGCAGCAGGGCCTCCGCGCCGAGAATCTTCCCCGTGGAGAAGGAGACAATGGGCTGGTAGCACAGGAAAAAGTTTTTGCAGCCGTCCACGGCGCTGCGGTGGATCTCCGTATGGAGCTGGATATTCCCGCCGTCCACGGCCTGGTGGACCTCCTCTAAAAAGACCAGCTCGCTGCGGTAGTTCTCCCGGGATTGCTCCATGGCGTAAATCAGGCCGCTGCGGACGATGTAGTCATTGTAAGCGTGCCGGTCGTCCAGCAAAACCGCGCCGCCGTAGAGCCCCAGGGGGATGGGGACCTTTTGGATCTTGATGTTGTTCTCCGCGATCTGACAGAGCTGCCGGAAAAATGCCCGGGCCTCTCTCTGGTCGGTATGGTACAGATACAGGGCGAACTTTGCTCCCTCCAAGCGGAACACACGTCCCCGGCCCTCCACCAGGTCCCGCAGCTCGATGCCGAAGAGCCGCAGCACCTGGTCCCCGCCCTGCTGGCCGTACATGGCGTTGATGTGGCGGAAGTGCTCGATCCCCAGCTTGATGACGCAGGCGGGGGTCCGCTCTTCGATCAGCCGGTGGACGCTTTTGGTAAACTCTGTGTTGGTGTGCAGGTTGGTGACGGGGTCCACCTCGTCCACAATGCCGTGGTTGATGATGGTGCCCGCAAAAAGGCTGGGCGCTCCGCCCTCTCCCGGGAGCACCATGCCCCGGCAGGTGCACACGACGTATTCCCCCAGGCGGTTCCGCGCCCGGTATTCCATCTCGTGGACCGAGCTGCGCCCGGAAAAGACCGCCTCGATGCTCTCATGGTACATGGCCCGGTCCTGGGGGTGGATGTAGCTTTCCCACAGATCCCCCGCGTCAAACATATACTCCCCCGGCAGGCCGAAATACTCCACCGCCGACAGGGACCAGCGGGACACCCCCGTGTTCATATTGCACAGGAAGAGATAGCTGCGCCGGGAGCAGCCGGAAAAGGCGGCGAAGGTCCGGTCGGTCAGCCCGCTGGTGTCCAGGGTCGTCTGGCCGGACTTCCGGCCCTCCGCCGGTCTCTGTCCGGGGGAACCCTCGGTCTCCTGAAGGATGGCGCGCTCAATGGGGCCGTATTTGATTTTATTCCGCTCCTTATAGCGGTACATCATGGAATCCGCCATCCGCACGGCGTCCTCCACGGTCTCCCGGGCGGGGTCGTACTTGGCGTAGCCCAGGGAGAGATAGGGAAACCGGGGGTCCCTCTCCCGGTGCTTTCCCAGGGCGGCAAAAAAACGGGTGTTGAGCTCCTCCACCGGGCAGTGGACGGAATCCAGGATCACGCAGAACTCATCGCCGCCGATCCGGTAGCATTTGCCGGCTTTCTCATAGGTGGCGCGGAGGATTCTCCCGATCTCCCCCAGGCACTGGTCCCCGTAGAGATGGCCGTATTGGTCATTGACGGATTTGAAGAGATCCACATCGAAAAACTGGATGATCACAGGCTCATGGAGCCGGGTGAGCCGGTTGTTGTAGCTGGTGCGGTTGAGGAGCATGGTCATCTCATCCACTCGCTGGATCATGTCGTTGTAAAAGATATAGACCAGCGTCACAATGAGAGCCACCGTGAGCCAGGCGGATTTCACGCTCTTGTCCAGCTGGTTGGCGGCCACGCCGAAGAGGAGAAAGGCCAGCAGCAGGGGCAGGATGATCTTGTTCCTGTTCTGATACTGATGGCTGGTCCGATAGCCCACCCACAGCACATAGCAGCCGCCGCCCAGATAGGTGGCCAGATAGATCCAGTAAAAGGGGCCGTGGCGAAACACGCCGGTCTGGTCCACATAAAAGATAAATTCCCCAAAGGCCGACAGGATTTCCAGGCCCATGTGCAGCAGCAGCACATAGCGATACCACCTGAGCATTTTGGCAGCCCGGAGGGAGCTATTCAGAACCGCCGCGCACAAAAAGGGCACCACAGGGGTCAGGGAGAGCTCCACCACCTTTGTCCAGACGTGGATCTGCCGGAACCTGCTCCCATACAGAACCGTCATGCTGCCCGACCACTCTGCCAGGATGGCCAGCACAATGCTGAGCGCGATCAGCAGAAACAGTTTTCGCTTATTCTGGGGAAGCAGATCATTGGTGTTCGCCAGGATCGCAACCACCACCATCAGGAACACGACCTCCAGAACGATCACACTGTAGAACGTCAGCATAGGAACCCACCTTTGTTATCTTTCTCTCGTGCTAAAAAGTATAAATTCAATGGTGCAAAAAAACAAGCGGCAACCTGATCCAGCAGGCCCTTCGCCATCCAGCGGGAACCCGCTTCCCGCAAGGGCACACATCTCTCCACCCCGGGCGAATCATTCCAAATAGAAAAAGAGAGAGAGAGCAGGTCACCCTGTTCCCTCTCAAAAACGGAACACACCACGCAATCAATCACTATCATGGCCTTTGCCCTGGTAAACTTCTCCCCTTCTGCCTTTCGTTCGGTAGACAAGGCGGCCGGTGCCGTCCATTCTTTCCGTTCTTTTTCAATGGGGAGACATGGAGAACATGCCACTTTAAGGCAGCGTCATTTTACTCTATTTTACGCTTATCGTCAATATATTTCGCGCAAATTTGTGAATTATGTACCTTATCCCGTCGAACACAGCGGACACAAAAAGAGGGAACCGATCTCTCGGTTCCCTCTGAAACAGGCAGTTTTTACTTGCCGAAGTAACGGTCCAGCAGGCCCTTCAGAGCCTTGCCGTGACGGGCCTCGTCGCGAGCCATCTCGTGGACAGTGTCGTGGATGGCGTCCAGGTTCAGCTTCTTGGCGCGGGTGGCCAGGTCGGTCTTGCCCATGGTGGCGCCGTTCTCGGCTTCCACGCGCATCTCCAGGTTCTTCTTGGTGGAGTCGGTGACCACCTCGCCCAGCAGCTCGGCGAACTTGGCGGCGTGCTCAGCCTCTTCCCAGGCGGCCTTCTCCCAATACAGGCCGATCTCGGGATAGCCCTCCCGGTGGGCCACACGGGCCATAGCCAGGTACATACCCACCTCGGTGCACTCGCCGTTGAAGTTGGCGCGCAGGTCCTCCATGATATCCTCGGGAGCGCCCTGGGCCACGCCCACCACGTGCTCAGCAGCCCAGCTCATCTCGGGACCCTGCTCCACAAACTTGGAAGCGGGTGCCTTGCACTGGGGACATTCCTTGGGGGGCTCGTCGCCCTCGTGCACATAACCACAAACGCTGCAAACATACTTTGCCATAATAAAATTCCTCCATTGTCCGCCCCTCGGATACGGGGGCTTGGTATAATATAAAAATTTAATATAGCACTATTTTTCTGCCCGACGGCCTTTCCGGCCCACGGCTTTGCAAAAATAGCAAGACAAGCAATGGCTTGTTCTTTTTACGGGCTTATTTTACACCACATTGGGCCGTTTGTAAACCCCTTTTCCCCACACATCTTGTGGTTTTTTCTTTCCTCTATGTGATGCCAGTCACAGATCTTGTAGTTCCGCCAGCAGAGTCTCCCGGTCATAGAGGGCCGAGAGAACCGGCAGCATGGCGTTGGGGGAAAGGTGGGCGGGCAGGTCCAGCTTTTCCAGCAGCCGCCGGCGCTTTTCCCGGCTCCCCTCCCCTCCAGACAGGCCCCAGGCAAAGAGGTCGGCTTTGGTCAGGCTGGGGCGGCTGGGCCCGGGGCTCTCCTGGTCCAGAATGGTGGCCCCCGCCCGGCGCAGGGCCTGCTCCAGGACTTCCGGGGGCATGCCCTCCACCCCCAGCTTGCCCTCTTTGCCGGGGCGGCGCTTGCGCTTTTCCTTGCCGAAGCGGTCGGGGATGTAGGCGTGCTTCACCTGGTCCTTGGGGAGGGCCCCTTTCAGGTGGTTGCGGATGACAAACCCCGCCCCGTCGCTGTCGGTGAGGAGGATGAGGCCCCGCTTCTCCCCCAGCCGCCGCAGGAGGGCCAGGGTCTCCTTGTCCTTGAAAATGCCAAAGCCCGCCGTCTCCAAAATCACCGTGTCCACCAACTGGGCCAGGGTGTTTTTGTCATAGCGGCCCTCCACCACGATGGCCTCTTTGATCTTTAACATGCCGTGCCTCCCGCCGCCAGCTCCAGCACCAGGGAGACCAGCAGGTCCTTGCCGTCGGCCCCGGAGACCGACTTCATGGCCAGGTCGGTTTCCGCGCACCGGCGCATGGCCTTTTTGCACCAGTCCAGCCCATGATGGCGGGCCCCCTCTAAGAGCTTCTCCGCCGGGTAGGACGAGCGCATCCCCCACAGATCCATGAGCCACCGGCTCCCCTGGCCGGATTCCAGAGCCACCCGGGCGGTGTAAAGCTGGCGGAAGTGCTTCCCCAGCACCGCCAGGATCATGATGGGGGCCTGCTGAAGGCGGAGGAGGTCGCCCAGGACGGCAAAGGCCTTGTCCAGGTTTTTCCGGGTGAGGGCGTCGGTCATCTGAAAGACCACCGCGTCGATCACCGGGATGGCCACGGCGTCGATGTCCTGGCGGGTGACCCGGGGCTGCTTGGCATAGGCCCCGATCTTGCCGATCTCGGAGATGAGGCCGTTCATCAGGTCCCCGCACAGGAAGATCAGGTACTGGGCGTCGGCGGTGTCGATGTCGTGGCCCAGGGCCCGGAACCGGCGGCGAATCCAATCCACCAAATCGTTCTGCCCCTGGCGGACAAACTGGACCACCTGGCCCCTCTCCTTGATGGCCCCGGCCAGCTTCTTCATCCGGGCGTCGCTCTTATAGGGCACCGTGTCATAGACGAAGACCAGGCAGCAGTAGTCGGGCAGGTCGGAAAAAATCTGGGTCAGGGCGGCCCGCTCCCCCTCGGGGGCCTTGAAAATGTCGTAGTCGCTCACCACCACCAGGGTCCGCTGACTCATCATGGGCAGGGCGTCCACCGTCTCCGCCAGCTTTTGGGCGGTGAGGGTTTTCCCCGGCAGCAGGTGATAATTAAAGCTCTCCATCCCCTTGGGGATGAGCTTGGCTTTCATCTGGTCCAGGTAATGGTCCCGGAGGTAGGCCTCCTCCCCGTGGAAAAGGTACAGGGAGCCGATGGTCCCCTGGGAGATGTCCTTTTTCAGCCGCCGGTAGGCCTCCTGGCCGGCGGCTTTGTCGTTCTTTTTTGCCATTTGTCTCCTCCCTGTGGGCGTTCTCTTGGGGTGCTTCCTTACGGGGCACGCACCGTCACCCCGCCGTGCCAGTCGGTGCGATACACTTCCGCCCCCGCCTCCTGGATGCGCGCCAGGGTCTCCGGCGCGGGGTGGCCGTAGGAATTATAGCCCACGGAGATCACCACGCTCTCCGGGGTGACCGCCGCCAGCAGCTTCTCGCCGGTGGCGTATTTCGACCCGTGGTGGCCGGCCACCAGGACCTCTGCATGGGGCAAATCCTCCCGGGCCGCCAGCAGGGTTTCCTCCTCCGCCGGCATGTCCCCGGTGATGAGGGTCTCCCAGCCGTCCTTGGCGCAGAGGACCGACAGGCACTTCTCGTTGCTGTCCTTCCCGCTCTCCACGGGCCGGTAAAGGGTGAGCTGGGCCTGGCCCAGTTCTGCCCGTGTGTTTTCCGTGATGGAGTAGATGGGAATCCCCTGCTGGGCCGCCTTGGCCTCGATGGCCTGGCGGAGGGGGCTGTCCCGGTCTATGTCGGGCATGGCGATGGCCCCCACCTTGACCCGGTCCAGCAGCTCTGGCACGCCCCCGGCGTGGTCCTCGTGAAAGTGGGTGAGGATGAGCAGGTCCAGGGTGCTCCTTCCCTGGGACTGGAGGTAGGTGGCCGCCCGGTCTCCTGGGTCCAGGCTCCCGCCGCAGTCGATGAGGGCCCGTACCCCCGCCGACTGGACGACGATGCTCTGCCCCTGGCCCACGTCCAAAACGGTGAGAGCCAGGTCCTCCCGGGCTGCCGTCTGGGCGGTGAGCAGGGCGGACAGACACAGGGTGGCCACCCCGGCGCACACCGGCAGGATGGGCCGCTTTCCCTTGCCCGGGGCCAGCAGATACAGCACCACCAGCCCATAGACAAACAGGGCCCACAGGGCGTAATACCCCTGCCCCAGCTCCACCGCCGCCAAGCTCAGGCGGCTGGCCTTTTCAGCATACCACAGAAAAAAGCGGATGGGAAGCCCCACCAGCGCCGCCAGTCCCTGTCCCAGGGGCGGGCAGACCGCCCCCACGGCCACCGACGCCGCGCCCCCCACGAAGGCCAGGGTCACCGACCAGGCAGTGAGCAGGTTGGACAGGGGCGCCAGCAGGGAAAACCGTCCAAAATACAAAGCCGACAGGGGGACCGTAAACACCATGGCCCCCAGGCTGATGGCCGCCACCCCCACCAGGGGCTTGGCCCACCGCCGCCAGGCTTTGGGGAGCTTTTCCAGCCACCCCCGGCTCCACCGCCGGCCAAAGAGGAGGATGCCCAGGGTGGCGAGAAAGGAAAATTGCAGCCCCGCGTTGGCCACGGCGTAAGGGTTCACCGCCAGCAGCACCAGCAGGGCAAAGCACAGCCCCGTCAGGGGGTGGTAATCCCGCCCCAGCCGGGGGGCCACCAGGGCCAGGGCGCAGAGGATGGTGGCCCGCACCGTCCCCGGCCCGCTGCCGGTCATCAGGCAGAAGAGGGCCAGCACAACCAGCAGGGCCGCCAGGGAGCCCTTTTTCTTTGGGTCCAAAAACAGGGTCAGAAAGCCCACCAAACAGGAGACGTGGAGCCCCGAAACCACCACCACATGGCCCAGGCCCACCCGGTTGAGGTGGTTCTGGGTCCCCTCGTCCAGGCCGGCTTTCTCCCCCGTCAGCAGGGCGCAGAGAAACCCCGCCTCCTCCGGCGGATACAGGCGGCTGATCTCCTGCCGGATCTTCCCGGCTAAAATCGCCGGGGCGTACCGCAGGGAGAAGGCCGGCCCCGGGGTCACCGCGGCCTCGCCATAGCCCTTGGCCTTGAGGAGGACCCCCTTGGCGGGGTAATACAGGCTCTCCCGCCCCCGGACCTTGTCCGCCGGGGTGCAGTAGGCCACAGAGGACAGCTTGTCCCCCGGGCGCAGGCCGGCCAGGCGCTCGTCCCCATAAAACAGGGTGGGCACCTTGCGGCCCCCCTCCTCCCCGGCCTTCACCGGGACCCGGACGCCGTAGTCGGTCTCCTCCGGCCACTGGGTGACCACGCCCTCCAGACGGAGGGTGCGGTATTCCATGGCCTGGGCGGGGGCCTCCATCACCGCCCCGTACCCCACCAGCCAAACCAGGGCCGCCGCCCCAAAGAGCACCCGGCGGGCCGCCGGCCACCGCTTCAACCCCATGAGCCCCAGCCCCAGGGCCAGGCACCCCAGCCCAGCGGGCAGCAGCCAGGCCGACCAGGGCAGATAGACCCCCAGCAGCCCAGCCAAAACCACCCCCGCCGTGAACCAAACCAGGGTCATCGCCGGTCACTCAGGCCCAGGATATAATCCGTGGTGGTGCCGTAAAGCTGGGCCAGCTTAATCAGCGCCCACACGGGAATCTCCCGCTCGCCTTTTTCGTAGCGGCGATAAACGGTCAGCTGCATATTCAAATACTCCGCAACCTGGCGCTGGGTCATGTCGCTGTCCACACGCAGGTCTTCCATTCGTCGAAAATACATTTGTATCACCGACAAAAATGTTACCAAGCGGTGGCTTTTTATCCGGAAAATCGCACCAAACGGTGCGATTTAATTCATAAACCATGGGCGGTTGCCCTCATGATCCCTTTCGGGAAGCGGGAAACCACCCTAAGAACCAGTGAAAATAGTCTTTCTACCCACCGATATTCCACATCGCCCCCTCATCAGTCAGCTCCGCTGACAGCTATGGTTTAAGGTGCTTCGCATTGGATTGTATCGAACTGTCCCCCGGACAGTTCTGGTCTAAGGTGCTTCGCATTGGATTGTATCGAACTGTCCCCCGGACAGTTCGACCCCCAAGGGGAAGCCTACGTGCTATGCTACGTTGGGGTTTTTGCTACGGTAGTTTTCTACATAAGCCACACAGGGCTTGCCAACGCCTTCCCCTGGGGGGGAAGGTGGGCCGGCCGCAGGCCGGGTCGGATGAGGGCGAGCGTTGCGGTCTCCCCAGCGTAGGTAATTGCTCCGCCCCCCTCTTTCGGGGGCCGGGAAACCACACCAAGAAAAGGAAGTAACCGCCTGGCTGGCACCCAAGCGGTTACTCATTTTTTGTAATCATTATTGAGGCCAACTACATAGCCGCCCCTCTTTACCTGTAGTATAGCCGCCCTCGCCCCTTTTGTCAAGGGGCGGGGGCTTCCTTTTGCTTCTGCCGGCACCGTTCCGCCACCCTGCGGTCGAGCTCCAGGGACATGGCGACGGCCTGTTCCTTGATCTCCTGGAAGGCGTTATAGGCGCCGTACTGCATGATCCGGGCCTCTTTCCAGTCCAGGTCGCCCAGGTCGGCCACGATCTTTTTCTGCTGAATCTCGGTCTCCAGCAGGGCGTAGGCCCCGTCGGGGCCCTCCAGCTTGTCGCACCGGCCGGACTGGATGTACTCCCACAGAGAACACATGGGCAAAAGGTGGCGGTATTTGGGGAAAATCACGTCCTCGGCATAGAGCGCCTCCAGGGCGGCGGCGGTCTGGGCGTGCTTTTCCTTTTCCTCCGCCAGGGCCTCTTGCAGCACCTCCCGCCGGGCGGTGATCATCACGTTCCGCTGGGGGCGGGCCAGCAGCTGGCCCTGATAGTCCAGCTTCTCCTCCTCATAGCGGTCGAAGATCTCCTGCCGGGTTTTGGGGGTGCTCCACTTCTTGATGTCCTTCTTTGCATCGGAATACTCGATGGCCACCACGATGAGGCCCAAAAGGACGCCGCCAAGCATGTTCACCGCCCCCCACACGGTGGGGCCAAAGAGGAAGGCGCTGATCCCTGTCATGACGGCAACGACGAGGACGAAGGAAACAATCATCCTCTTGAGAATGCCCGGAAGGGGATTGACGGGAGGGTCCGGCGGGGCGGGGCGGCCCTTGACGATCCGTTCAACCCCGAGGGAGGCAATCTCCCCCTCCCACTGGAGCATCACCCACTGCTGGTAAAAGTGGAGTTTTTCCAGGGAGACGGCCTTTTCCAGGTATTCCCTCAGCTGCGCTGTATTCATTTTTCCACGCTCCTTGACCGGTGGCCCGGAGGCCGACCGGCTTCGCTTTTCTCCACGGGGTACCCCGGGGGCCAGAAAAACTGGTCCCCCAGGTTGTTGCCGCGGGAAAAGCATAAAACGCTGTGCAGGGCTTGGTCCCTACACAGCGTAAGAAGCGGGCTTCTTGACAGCGCATAAAATATGTAACGAAAAATCACCTCTTGCGAGAGAGGGGAAAATATCGTATAATATTTGTACGCGGTGCGGCCGGTTGGCCGCTGTGTGGGTGGTCGTGCACCTGCGTAGGCTCGTGGGTGTTGCAGCACTCACGGGCTACCGCATCTTTGTTTTTCGTGTTAATTATAACAAAAAATGATGGGGAGCGCAAGTGGCTGTGGAAATTTTTGCGGCTGGGCGCTTCCTTTTGTTGTTTGTGAGTTGGGGGAGCTCAGCGTGGGTTGTCGTACCGGCGGACCAAGGTGGCTACGGGGTTCCTCTACCCTCCGATACTCCACATCGCCCCCTCATCAGTCAGCTCCGCTGACAGCTTCCCCCCAAGGGGAAGCCTACACTACTACGATACGTTGGAGTTATTAACTACGGTAATTTTATACATAATCCCCACAGGTCTTGCCAATCGCCTTCCCCTGGGGGGAAGGTGGGCCGGACCCGTAGGGGCCGGGTCGGATGAGGGCGAGCGTTGAGGGTTTCCCAGCGTGGGTAATAGCCCCACCGGCCCAAGGTGGCTACGGGGTTCCTCTACCCTCCGTTACTACGAAATCGCCCCCTCATCAGTCAGCTCCGCTGACAGCTTCCCCCCGAGGGGAAGCCTACGTGCTATGCTACGTTGGGGTTTTTGATGCGGTAGTTTTCTACAATAGGCCCCACAGGGCTTGCCAATCGCCTTCCCCTGGGGGGGGAAGGTGGGCCGGACCCGTAGGGGCCGGGTCGGATGAGGGCGGGCGTTGAGGATTCCACAGCGTTGAGCAGAAGAACTTCTCTACGCCCCAACCTCCCCCAGCGCCACCACCGCCGCCTGGAGCTGGTCATCCTCCTCCGGCGGCAGTTCTCCCCGCAAATACTTCTCCTGCTTCTCCTCACTCAGGGAGACCTGGGGCTCCGGGGTCACCCCCACGCCGATGAGGGAGGTCCCCCCGCCGGTGTAATACCGGGAGGTAGACAGCCCCATGGCGCTGCCGTCGGGCAGGTCGAAGAGGACCTGGGCAAAGCCCTTTCCGCAGGTCTTCTCCCCCACCACCTTGGCCCCCACGCTCTCCTGGAGCTGGGCGGCCAGGAACTCCGCGGCGCTGTAGCTGCTTTCGTTCACCAGCACCGCCATGGGCAGGTCCACGCAGTCGGCGTCGGAGGTATAGACGGTCTCCCGGCCCTGATCGTCCCGGTCAATGAAGGTATCCCCCTCGGGCAGCAGAATGTCCAGCACGTCGGTGACCTCGGTGACATAGCCGCCGGGGTTGTTGCGCACGTCGATGACCAGCGCCTGGGCGCCCTGGGCTTGGAGCTCCTCCACCCCCTGGCGGAAGAGGTCGGCGGTGCCACTGTAAAAGGAGGTGATTTGCAGATAGCCCACCTGGTTTTCCAGCATGGACCAGTCCACGGTGACGCCGTGGACCGTCTGGCGCTCCACCTCCACGGTCCGGCGGGCGCCGTCGGTCCCCTCCACCACCAGGGTGACGGTGGTCCCCTCTTCCCCGCTGATGGCCTGGATGGCCTCCTCCCGGGTCTCAGGGGTGACGGTGATGTCCTCCACCGCCCGGATGATCTCCCCGGCTTTCAGCCCCGCCGCCTCGGCGGGCCCCCCGGGGGTGACCCCCACCAGGCCCAGGCCGTCCTGGGTGTCCCGGTCCACCGTCACTCCGATCCCCACATAGACGTTGCTGCGGGCCGCCTTCACCCGCTGGGCCTCCTCGGCGGTGAGATAGTAGGACCACCGGTCCCCCAGGGCGTCTACCATGGTCTCCAGGGTTTCGTCCAAATGCGCCTGCTTGTCATAGTCGCCCACAAAACGCTTGTCGATGGTGCGGTAGGCCTGCAGCAGGGTTCGTTCCTCCGTGCTCAGGCTCCGCCCGTGCAGGGCGTATCCCGCCGCCACGCCGGCCAGCAGGCACAGCAGCGCCAGGCCAAGCCACCCCAGGGGACATTTCCTTCTTCGTTCCATGTTCGGCCTCCCTTTCTTTCCGCCCCCGCAGGGGAAAAACAAGCGGCGGCCAGAGCCGCCGCTTCGCTGTCTTTGGGTTTGTGCGCTCTCAATAGGCCAGCATCCCCGCCACCAGAGAGAGCACCAGGGACAGGACCAGGACCACCGCCACCACAGCGGCCACCCGCTTTTGCATGCGCATGGGGTCCCAGCCCTTTTTCTGTTTGCTCATAGGTACTACCTCTTTTCCAAATGGCTTTTATACCTTCAGGAATTTTCGGATGGCCAGCACCGACCCGCCGGCGCCGATGACAAAGCCCACCACCAGGAAGACCAGCAGCACCACATGGGACATGCTGGCAAAGGGCACCACCGAGATAATGGTCAAAATACCGCTCTCGGACACGGCTTTCACGATGATGCCGTAAATGCCCCACTGGCAGAAAAAGGCCACAATGCCGCCCACGACGCCCAAAATCATCCCCTCCACCAGGAAGGGCCACCGGACGAACCAGTTGGTGGCGCCGCACATCTTCATAATGGCGATCTCCTCCCTTCGGGTGAAGGTGGCCAGCTTGATGGTGTTGGCGATGATGAAGATGGAGATGACCACCAAAACCACCACCAGAATGATGGCGATGGCGCTGGCCACGTTGCGCAGCATCACAAAGCCGTCGGCGATCTCCAAAGCGGCCCGGGTGCTGCCGATGCCGTCAATGGCCTCCACCTGGGCCACGGTGTCTTTCATGAGCTCAATGTCGGTCACGTGGATGCTGTACCGGTCCCGCAGGGCGGAGGAATCGGTGTCCCGGAAAATGGCCTGGTTCTCAAACTTCGTCTTGAACTCAGTCATGGCCTCTTCCTTGGTGATAAAGGTCACCGTGTCCACGTTGCTGATGGCCTTGATCTGGCTTTCCAGGGCCTGGCCCTGCTCCCGGGTGAGGGAGTCGTCAATGTAGGCCAAAAACTCGTTGTCGTCCTCCAGGTCCCCCAGCACATGGCTGGCGTTGACCGCGATGAGGGAGAAGGAGCCCATGATGAGCAGGCAGGCCACCGTCATGCACACAGCGGCGAAGGACATCAGCCCATGGGTAAAGATACTCCGGAACCCCTCCCGGATATGATACAAAATTTGTCTATCTCCCATTGCTGTAATACCCTCCTGCCGCGTCGCTGATGATCCGGCCGCTCTCAATGGCCACCACCCGCTTGCCGAAGCGGTCCACCAGGCCCCGCTCGTGGGTGACCACCAGGATGGTGGTGCCCATGTCGTTGATCTTTTCCAGCAGGGACATGATCTCCAACGACCGGGCGGGGTCCAGGTTGCCCGTGGGCTCGTCGGCGATGATCACGCTGGGGTTGTTGGCCAGGGCCCGGGCGATGGACACACGCTGCTGCTCTCCGCCGGAGAGCTGGGTGGGCAGGCGGTTGCCCTTGTTGGTCAGGCCCACCAGGTCCAGCACATAGGGCACCCGCCGGCGGATCTCGCCGGTGGTGGCGCCCACGGCCCGCATGGCCACCTCGATGTTTTCATACACAGTCTTTTTTTCGATCAGACGGAAATCCTGGAAGACCACCCCCAGGGTCCGGCGCATCAGGGGGATCTGCTTTTCGCTGATGTCGTTGAGGTTATAGCCGTTGACCATCAGCTTGCCCCGGGTGGGCTCCACCTCCGCGGTGATGAGCTTAATGATGGTGGACTTGCCGGAGCCCGAAGGGCCCACCAGGAAGACAAAGTCCCCGTCGTCAATCTGCATGCTGACCCCTTTCAGGGCCTTGGTTCCATTCTGATACTCCTTGTGAATATCTCTCAGACGGATCAAAGTAACACTCCTTTGTTTGTCATGTTTGGGCTGGCCGCTTTTCCAAACAGGGGAAGCAGCCCAGCGTTTTGCCCTCCGCAGACAGCAAAACAAGGGAAATCTGTTTTTCCCCGAAAACACTTCGGGGAAAAACACTTCTCAGCCCACAGAAATGCCAAAGGTCGTTCTTCGGCTTTCTTACGATTCAATTCCTCTGGACACCAGATACTTCTTCACCATCAGGGCGACCTTAAAGGTGATGGCGTCGTCAAACTCCCGCAGGTCCAGGCCGGTGAGCTTCTTGATCTTCTCCAGCCGGTACACCAGGGTGTTCCGGTGGACAAAGAGCTTCCGGGCGGTCTCGGAGACGTTCAGGTTGTTCTCAAAGAACTTGTTGATGGTGAACAGGGTCTCCTGGTCCAGGGCGTCGATGGGGTTCTTCTTAAAGACCTCCTGGAGGAACATGTCGCACATCACCGTAGGCAGCTGATAGATCAGACGGCCGATGCCCAGGTTTTCATAGGTGATGATGGTCTTCTCGGTGTCGAAGACCTTGCCCACGTCGATGGCCACCCCGGCCTCTTTATAGGCCCGAGCCAGGTCGCGGATGTGGCTGACCACGGTGCCGATGCCGATGGTGGTCTTCAGCTTCAGGTTCTGGGCCAGGGCGTCCTCGATGCTCTTGGCGATGCGGTAGATCTCTTTGCCGTCGCCCCCCTCGGTGAGGGTTTTGATGACGGCGATGTCGGTCTCGTTGATGGAGATGACAAAGTCCTCCTGGTTGTCGGAGAAGAGACTTTGGACCACATCCACCGCGGCGATCTCCGCGGTGCCCACCTGGCGCACCAGGAAGACGGCCCGCAGGGCCTCGGAGGAGAAGTGGAGCTCCTTGGCCCGGACGTAGATGTCGCCCAGAAGGATGTTGTCAGAGATGATGGCCTTGACAAAGGCGGTCTTATCGTGCTTTTCCTCGTAATAGGCCTTGGCGCTGTTCAGGGCCACGGTGACCATGGAGCAGATGAGCTTGGCCTGCTCGTCGCTGCCCTGGACGAAAGCTGCGTAGTCAAAGTGGGAGCCCCGGCTGACCAGGGGCTTGAAGGTTTTGTCCCCATAGATGACCACGGTGGAGTCGTTTACGTTTAAGGCGGAAGCAGCGCCCTCCCATTTCTCACCGATCCAGGTCAACTGGTTGCAGGACACCACGGTGCCCTGGTCGTCAATGACGCCGATGACCCGGTCCGTGCACTCCTTCATCTGGAGCACAATGCTTTGAAATACTCTGCTGGACATATCTATTTCCTCCTCATATTGCTGCTGAAATGGGGTTTCTACATCTTAAAATTAGAATTCCCCATGATTCATCATAGATAGCCTCTATTATAGCGGTTCCTTCGGGGGATTTCAATAGCATTTTGATGAATAATTGTGGAAAATGCCGAAATAATTCCTATTTCCGCCCCAATTCCTCCCGTTCCTCCGGGTTCAGGGGCCGCCAAGCCCCCCGTTCCAGGGTGGGGTCCAGGGTCAGGGGGCCCATGGAAAGGCGCTTGAGATAGGTCACGGGCTTGCCCCGGGCCGCCAGCATCCGCTTCACCTGGTGGTATTTCCCCTCCCGCAGGGTCACCAGGCCCTGGCTGGCGGGGGTGAGGATCTCCAGCTCCGCCGGCAGGCACCGGGTGCCGTCGGCCAGGGTGAGGCCCTGGTGAAAGGCCTGCCGGTCCTCGTCCTCCAGCAGCCCGTCCACCTCCACATAATAGACCTTGTCCACGTGCTTGCCCGGGGCCAGCAGCTGGTGGGCCAGGGGGCCGTCGTTGGTCAGCAGGAGCAGGCCCTCGGTGTCCTTGTCCAGCCGCCCCACGGGAAACAGGCCCAGCCGCTGGAGCTCCTTGGGCAGCAGGGAGAGCACCGTCCGCTGGCGGGGGTCCTCGGTGGAGGAGATCACCCCGGCGGGCTTGTGGAGCATCACATAGACATATTTCTCCGTCACAATGGGCCGCCCGTCCACGGTCACCGGGGTGCCTGGGGCCACCTTGTCCTCGGGGCCCTTGGGGAGCTCCCCTGCCACCCGGACCCGCCCCGCCTTCACCAGGGCCTTGGCCTCCTTCCGGGACCACGTTCCCGTGGCCGCCAGGAGCTTATCCAGTCGTTCCATGGTTTCCGCCTCCTCGATTTCCTTGTTTTCCGTTTATTGTAGCATACTTTGGCCCAGGTGGACATAGGGTAAGGGGAAGATTTCCGCCGCCGGGCCCGTCCCTCTGGCCGCCGCCGGCGATGAGAGGAGCTGCCAACATGATCATCATCACCAAAAAACTCCGCCCCCGCCGCCTGGTGGCCGGCTGCGTCCTGTTTGCTCTGGCCCTGGGTGTCCTGGGCGCGGGCCTGAACCTGATCCAGGAGATCCAGACCGCCCAGGTGGTGGCCCAGGCGGGGGTGGACCCCCGCAACGTGAAAACCAACGCCGACCGCATTGCCTATCTGGAGAGCCACGGCTGGCTCACTTCCCCCGAGTCCGCCTCCGTGGAGGACATCCGCCTGCCCGATTCCTTCGATGCCTCCTACGCCGACTACCTCGCCCTCCAGTCCGACCAGGGCTTCGACCTGACCCAGTACGCGGGAAAGACCATCAAGCGCTACACCTATCAGATCACCAACTACCCCGGCCTCCAGGAAAACATCTGGGCCAGCCTGCTCATCTATAAAAAAGACGTCATCGGCGGCGAGGTCTACTGCAACCAGGGGGACGGCTTCGTCCAGGGCCTGGATTATCCCGCCAAAGAGAAAAGCGAGGGATAACCCCCTGCCCAAGGCCCTGCCCTATGGTCCAAAAAAACCGCCCGGATCGGGCGGTTTTTTACGGTCTTCCGTTGTTGTGAATCTTGACCTCCACCTGGGGATAGGGAATGGAAATCCCCTCCCGGTCAAAGGCTTCCTTGACCCCCTCCAGCAGGTCGTGGTACACCGGCCAGTAGTCGGCGTTTTCACACCAAGCCCGGATGGTGTAGTCCATGGCGCTCTCCCCATAGCCCGACAGCCGGGCGAAGGGGGGCGGGTCCAGCAGAACCTTGGGGTGGCTGGTGAGCACCTGTTGCAGGGTGGCTTTCACCTTCTCCACCGGGGCGTCGTAAGAGGCCGAGACCACCAGGTCCACCCGGCGCAGGGGCTCGGTGGTGTAGTTGGTCACCTTGGCCTCCACCACCATGTTGTTGGGCAGCAGGATCTGGCGGTTATCCAGGGTGGTGAGCTTGGTGTACACCAGGCCGATCTCCTGAATGGTGCCGCCGGTCTCCCCGATCTCCACATAGTCCCCCACCTTAAAGGGCTTGGTGCCCAGGATGGTCAGGCCCCCGGCCAGGTTGGACAGGCTGTCCTTCACCGACAGGGAGACCGCCAGGCCCAGGATACTCACCAGGGCCAGCAGGGAGGTGGCGTTGATGCCCAGGGCCTCGGCCACCACCATAAGGGTCACAAACCACAGCAGGATGTTGGCCATGGACCGGATGAAGGTGTGCAGGCTCTTCTCCACATGGGTGAGCTTGTTCAAAGCCCGGTCCAGCAGCCGCAGCAGGATGGTCTTCACCACCAGGCAGACCACAAAGAGGACGGCGGCAAAGAGGATGGTCTTCACGGCCCCTTCCCAGCCGTTGCGGAAGAGGGTGTCGATTCCCGCCTGGACGCTTTCCCCCACATCCTGGACCCCTTCGGTGTCAATGACAGAGTTATCCACAGCTCGCCTCCTTTCTCCGCGTCGTGGAAAAAAACAGAGGGGCAAAGCCTCTGCTTTGCCCCTCTGAAAAAGGTGAGAAATTACTCCTCGGTCTCGGTAACGACGCCGGAACCGACGGTACGGCCACCCTCGCGGATAGCGAAGCGCAGGCCCTTCTCGATGGCGATGGGGGTGATCAGCTCAACGTTCATGACCACGTTGTCGCCGGGCATGCACATCTCAACGCCTTCGGGCAGGGAGATGACGCCGGTCACGTCGGTGGTACGGAAGTAGAACTGAGGACGATAGTTGTTGAAGAAGGGG
>JALERU010000019.1 GCA_022764045.1 Clostridiales bacterium
CCACTGGTCCGACTGGCCCTGCTGGCGCAGCCGGTGCAGCTGGTGCGGAAGGCCCCACTGGCCCGACTGGCCCTGCTGGTGCAGCCGGCGCAGCTGGTGCGGAAGGCCCCACAGGCCCGACTGGCCCTGCTGGTGCAGCCGGCGCAGCTGGTGCGGAAGGCCCCACCGGTCCCACCGGTCCTACCGGCCCGACCGGCCCTGCTGGTGCAGCTGGCGCGGCCGGTGCGGAAGGTCCCACTGGCCCGACTGGCCCTATTGGTGCAACTGGCGCAGCTGGTGCGGAAGGCCCCACTGGTCCCACTGGCCCTGCCGGCACAGTGACCCCGGCGGCGGCAGTGGCAGACGCCACCGATACGACAGATGTGGTCACTCAGTTCAACCAGCTGCTGGCCAACATGCGGGCGGCCGGACTGCTGAGCTCCTGACAAAAGAGAACCATTCGAGTGGAATTTCAACAGAAAAGGAGGGCGGCGCACCGCGCCGCCCTCTTTTTGGAAGGAGTGGGTTCTATGAAACTTGTTGTCTATGCCATCTGCAAAAACGAGGAAAAATTTGTGGATCGCTGGATGGAGTCCATGGGAGAGGCCGACCAGATCTGTGTGCTGGACACCGGCTCCACCGACGGAACGCCCCAGCGGCTCAGGGAGTTGGGGGCTACGGTGGCGGTGGAGGAGATCACCCCTTGGCGCTTCGACGTGGCCCGGAACCGGTCTTTGGAATTGGTGCCGGAGGACGCGGACCTCTGTGTGTGTACTGACCTGGACGAGGTCTTCCAACCGGGCTGGCGGGCCGGGGTAGAGGCGGCCTGGCAGGAGGGGGCGGATCAGCTCCGCTACCGCTACACTTGGAATTTCCTTCCCGACGGCCGGGAGGGGATCGTTTTTTGGAGTGAGAAAATCCACCGCCGGCAGGGCTGCCGGTGGGTAAACCCGGTCCACGAGGTTTTGCACTTTGACGCCCCCCCACCCCGAGTCCGGGAGGCGGCGGGGGTGCGCCTGGAGCACCACGCCGACCCCACCAAGAGCCGGGGGCAGTATCTCCCCCTGTTGGAGCTGGCGGTGAAAGAGGAACCGGACAATGACCGCAACGTCCACTATCTGGGTCGGGAGTATTACTTTTACCACCGGTGGGAGGAGAGCATTGCCACCCTGAAACAGCACCTGGCCCTGCCAACGGCCACCTGGGCCGACGAGCGGTGCGCCTCCATGCGCCTAATCGCCAAGGACTATTTGGCCCTGGAACTGGCCGGGGAGGCCGAGCGTTGGCTGCTCCGGGCGGTGGGGGAAGCCCCCCACCTGCGGGAGCCCTGGCTGGACCTGGCCGATTTGGCCTACCGGCGGGAGGACTGGCCGGGGGTCCTCTGGGCCACCGGGCGGGCCCTGGCGATCACCCGGCGGCCGCGGACCTACATCAGCGAAGCGGAGGCCTGGGGGGCGCGCCCCTGGGACCTGGCCAGCCTGGGCTATTTTTACACCGGCCAGTATGAAAAAGCCTTGGAGTCAGTGGAGAACGCCCTAGCCCTGGCGCCGGAGGACCTTCGGCTGCAAAAGAATCAGCGTCTGATGGCGGCGAAGGTCGAGAAATCGTTGTAAAGGGGAAAAAAGGTTGGTATACTTTGGGGTATACCAACCTTTTTTGTCTGGAGGAGAAAGTATGGAGATTCGACGGGCCACGTTGGTGGACATTCCGGCTGTTTACACCTGCTGTGTGGCGGCCTTCAAAGATTACATCCCCTTAATCGGCCGCACCCCCGGCCCCATGCTGGAGGATTACTGCCAGGCTATGGAGGACCACCACCTGTTTGTGATTCCGGCGGCGGAGGGGATTCTGGGCTACCTGCTCCTCAAGGAGGGGGAAGGGGACTTCATGTGGATGGACGTGCTGGCCGCCCATCCCAAGGGGACCGGCATGGGTCGGAAGCTCATGGACTACTGTGAGGAATTCATCCGGGCCCAAGGGAAGGGGGAATGCCGGCTGTATACCCACGTGAAGTACAAGCGGACCCAAGAGATCTATCTGCGGCGGGGGTATGAGATCTATGACCGGGTGAAGGAGAAGGGGTTCGAGCGGTTTTATCTGCGGCGGCGGTTGAAGTGAGGAAGGGGAAGAATCCCCCTGTTTTTGTGGATATGAGACAAGCCCCGCGCCCGGCAGTTCTGCCGGGCGCGGGGCTTGTGACAGGATGGAAGAAATTCAGGCTGCCGCAACCTTGTGGTCGCAGTCGGCCTCTGGCAGGGCCGCCGGGGCGCCGTGGGTCTTTTTCAGCAGTACCAAGCCCAGCAGGAGGCTGAGGCCTTCGCCGATGAGGGCGGCGATCCAGATCCCTTGGCCGCTGCCCACCTGGGACAGCAGGAAGATGGAGGCGGGCAGAAGGACGAAGCCCCGGCTGAGGGAGAGCAGGCAGGAGGCCACCCCTCGGCCCAGGGCAGTGAAGTAGCCCGCCAGGAGGATGTTCAGCCCTGCCAGCAGGTAGGACAGGGAGTACTGCCGCAGAGCGGAGACCGCCTGGGCGAAGAGGGGGCTGTCGTGGCTGAGGAGGATGGTGACGAAAACCTGGGGGAAGAGCTGGCAGACGGCCACCAGCAGGACCTCCACCGCCGCTGCCATCAGCAGGCTGCGGGTGAAGTAGAACCGGATGGTTTTCTGGTCCCCTTTGCCAACGGCCAGGCTGACCAGGGGCATCATGCCTTGGGCGATGCCCTGCATGATCATAAAGACCACCAGGCTCAAGTAGGCGATGACGGCGTAAATGGTCTGATGGCTCTCGCCAAACAGGCGAAAGAGGACGTTGTTGTAAATGATGGTGAGGAAGCCCAGCATAAACTCAATGGAGCAGTCGGCCACCCCCAGGGGGAGGATGCGCAGAAAGATTTTGGGGTGGAACTTGAATTTGCGAAACTTCATATCCGACTTCCCTTTGAGAAAGTAGTGCAGGAAGAGAAGCAGGCTGCCCAACTGGGCCAGCCCGGTGGCCAGGGCGCCCCCCTTGACCCCCCAATGGAAGTGGAAGATAAACACATAGGCCAGGCCCACGTGGACGACGGCGCTCACCGCCACCCCGGCAGTGGCTAGGATGGGGCTGTCGTCTACCTTCACCATGACCTCCAGGCAGTAGGAGAGGATGAAGCAGATGGAGAAGAGGGAGACGATGCGCAGGTAGTCCACGGCGTTGTCAATGGTGTGGGGACCGGCCCCCAGGAGGGTGGCCAGCTCCTCGGCGAAGAGAAGGACACCCACGGTGATGAGGACGGAGAGAACACACATGACGGCCACCGTCTGGGTGAAGATCTCCTCCGCCTCCTTCTTGTTCCCCCGGCCCAGGGCGAAGGCGCACAGGGTGGAGGCTCCCATGGACAGGAGGATAGACAGGCCCGACAGGGCGTTAATGAAGGGCAGGGAGATGTTCACCGAGGTCAGCGCCGATTCGCTGACGCCGTGGGAGACCAGTACGCCGTCAATGACCGTGTACAGAGAGAACAGGACCATGGCGGAGGCTGCGGGGATCACATAGCGCAGAAGCTGTTTCCAGGAGGGGGCGATTGTCATTGTGATTCACCTCATTGTCGATTGAAATGGAAGGGACGGGCTCAGGACTGGGCTTCCCGCTCGGCAGCCCCTTCGTGGCGGTAGAGGAGGAAAAGCCCCAGGGACAGACTGAGAATCTCGCCGATGAGGGCGGCCATCCAGATGACGGAGCTGGCCCCCAGGAGATACAGGAGCATCAAAGCGCCGGGCAGCAGGAGGAAGCCACGGCCCAGGGAGAGCAGGGCGGAATACCCGGCCTTGCCCAGGGCGGCGAAGTAGCCGGCCAGGGCGATGGAGATGCCGGCGGGGAGGTAAGACAGGGCGTACTGCCGCAGGGCCGAGGAGGTCTCGCCAAACAGGGAGCTGTCGCCCTCCAGCAGGAGAGAGACGATGGTGTCCGGGGCGATCTGGCAGAAGAGCTCCACCAGGCACCCGATGACCAATACCGCGATGATGGCCTGCTGCAGGTAGATGCGGATGGAGGGCCGGTCGTTTTCCCCCACGGCCAGGCTGACCAGGGGCATCATACCCTGGGCGATGCCCTGCATGACCATGGAGACCACCAGGCTCAGGTAGGCGATGACAGCGTAGATGGGCAGGCTGCTCTCCCCCAGCAGGTTGGTGATGACGTGGTTATACAGCAGGGTGAGAAAGCCCAGCATCAGCTCAATGGAGCAGTCGGCGATCCCCAGAGGGAGAATCCGGCGGAGATCACGGGGGCGGAACCGGAACCGGCGAAATTTCAGATTGGACTTGCCCGACAGGAAGTAGCCCAGGAAGAAGAGCATGCTGCCCAGCTGAGCCAAGCCCGTAGCCAGAGCCGCCCCCCAGACCTCCCAGTGGAGCACCAGGATGAAGAGGTAGTCCAGGCCCACGTTGATGAGAAAGCTGATCCCCACCCCGAACATGGCCAGCTGGGGGGTACCGTCCACCTTGACCATGACCTCCAAACAGTAGGAGAGGATGAAGCAAACGGAGAAGAGACAGACGATGTGGAGATACTCGCTGGAGTAGCCGATGGTCTGGGGTCCGGCCCCCAGAAAGGCGGCCAGGGGCCGGGCGAAGAGGGAGACGGCCAGGGTGATGACGGCGGAGACCACTAAGATGGTCACCACGGTTTGGGTAAAGATCCGCTCGGCCTTGTCGTGGTCTCCCTGCCCCAGGGCGAAAGCGCACAGGGTGGAGGTCCCCATGGACAGGAGGATGGCCGTGCCCGAGAGGACGTTGATGAAGGGAAGGGCGATGTTCACGCCGGCCAGGGCCAGCTCACCGACGCCCTTGGAGACGAAGATGGCATCCACGATGGTGTAGGCTGAGAACAGGACCATGGCGGAGACGGAGGGGATGACGTAGTGCAAAAAAGTTTTCCAGGAATGACGCGGGGAAGACAAGGGATTCACCTCAAATCAGATTTTTGTCCTTGTGGACGGGGTTTCGTTTTGTTATACTAAGGATAAACTATGGAGTAACCCCAGAGTCAAGGGGGATTTTTGAAAAAGTTCAGGAGGGGCGCAAAATGGAAAAACACTATTTCAAAACGGCGGAGTTTGCCGCCCTGTGCGGGGTGAAGAAGGACACCCTGCTCCACTATGACCACATCGGCCTGCTCAAGCCCCAGTGGGTGGGGGAGAACGGCTACCGGTACTATTCTGCCCGGCAGCTACCCACCTACGATCTCATCGCCGCCTTGCGGCGGCTGGGAACGCCTTTGTCGGAGATTCGGGACTACCTCACCCGCCGCAGCCCCGAGGCTCTTTTGGCCCTGCTGCGGGAGAAGGAAGAGGCCCTGGAGGCCGAGCGGCAGCGGCTGGAGAAGATGGGGGAATTTCTCCACAGCTCCATTGATAAAACCGAGCTGGCCCAGGCGGTGCGGCCGGGGGAGATCCGGCTGGAGGAGCTGCCCGAGGCCCACTGCGCGGTGGTCAAGGCCCCGGATTTTGCCAGCGAGAAGTTTGAGGAGGCGGTCTACTTCCTCCACGTGCGGCAGCTGCTCACCTGGGCCCGGGAGAACGGCAGCCCATCCCAGGCCCCGGGGGATATCGTCTGCCAGGAAAGCCTGGCGCGGGACTCCTTCCTGGAGGACTATTACTACTGCCAGGTCCCGCCGGGGACCACCGGCTGGGAGACCCGCCTCCGTCCGGCGGGGATCTATGCGGTGCTCTACCACCAGGGCTCCTACCAGTCCGAGTCCGAGGCCTGCCGGCAGCTGCGGGACTGGGTGCTGGAGCAGGGCTACGCCATCGACGGGGACCTCTATGAGGAGGATTTGGTGAACTACACGGCCTCGGAGGACCCTCAGTCCTTTTGGCTGAAGTTGAGCTTGAAGGTCAAGTTATGAAAATGGGATTGAAACGATAACAAACCGAGGTTTTCCGCAAAAATTTGTGCAAGTTTTTCAGCCTCCCGGTTATCCGGGAGGCTGAAAAACTGAAAACTTTTGTGTGCTGGTGGGGCTATTACCTGCGCTGTGCTGCTCTCAACGCTCGCCCTCATCCGATCCAGTGTTCCGCCGGCCCACCCTCCCCTCCAGGGGAAGGCGTTGGCAAAACCTGTATGGCTTATGTAGAAAACTACCGTAGTAAAAACCAAAACGTAGCATAGCACGCAGGCTTCCCCTCGGGGGGAAGCTGTCACCGAAGGTGACTGATGAGGGGGCGATTTTGATGTAACGGTGGGTAGAGGAACCCCGTTGCCACCTTGGGCCGGTAGGTCTATTACCCACGCCGTGGAATCCTCCAGGCTCGCCCTCATCCGACCCGGCTTCGCCGGCCCACCTTCCCCCCCCCAGGGGAAGGCGATTGGCAAAGCCTGTATGGCTTATGTAGAAAAATACCGTAGCAATTACCCCAACGTACCGAAGCACGTAGGCTTCCCCTCGGGGGGAAGCTGTCAGCGCAGCTGACTGATGAGGGGGCGATTTGGTCGTGACGCTGGGTAGAAAAAACTCGTTTCTGTACTAAACCATCGAAACAGCCTCCCCCTGAAACTCTGTCATATCCGCCCAAAACCGCTTGGGTAGGTTGCTCCGGCGCAGCTTGGGGTTTTCCCGGGCGGGGATGGCGACGGTATGGTAAAAGCTCCGCCAGAGGGCCTGGCATTGGCGCTCGGCCTGGTCGGGTTGGTCTAAGTCCAGGTGGTCGATGGGGCGGATCTTCCACTTGTGGTCGGCGTAGAAAAGGCCCTCCCTGTGGGCTTTGTCGTGGATCAGGAAGGCCTCCCCGGCCAGGCGCTGGCAGAAATGGGGGCGCAGGAGGGGGAGCACCCGGTTTTTGGGGGTGATCTGCCCCACCAGAACGCCGCCGTAGTCGGCGAAACGGAGGAAGCCCTTGAACTGGTGGGCCTCATGGGTCAGGTGCTGGATGGCCCGGGTGAGGACGAGAATCCGGTCATCGGTGAGGTCCTGGGGAATGGCCCGGTGAAAGGCCAGGTAGATCAGGTCAAACATGTTTCGCTCCCGCTGAGGCAGGCAGGTGAGGAAGCTGTAGGTCATCAGCCGCCGGAAGGTGGCGGAGACCTGGGTTTCCAGAGCGTGGTAGACCTCCTTGGCCAGGGCCTGGTCGGTGGGGATCTCCCGGATGGGGTAGAGGGAGATCTGCTCCACCCCCGGAGGCAGGAAGTAGAAGGGATACTCTTTCACCCGAAAGCTCTCCCCCACGCAGGTGAGAAAGCCGGCGAAGGAGCCGTCATAAAGCATGGCGCATTGGGGCCAGGTGGACATAGGAAACCTCCTTTCAGGCGGGGAACAAGGACAGTTGTTCGTATTGGGGGGCGATGGCCGGGGCCTCCAGAGCGGTGAGGGCCCGGAGGACCCCCTCGGGGCGGACCCGGAGGGCGGGGGTCATTTTCCCGGAGCAGGTGAGGAAGTATTGGGCCCGTTTCAGCACCACCCCCAGCTTTTTCAGGGCGTCGTAGTCCAAGGCGCGCCACCGGCGGGCGGAGAGAATCCGCCGGGCGCTGACCACCCCGATGCCGGGGACCCGGAGGAGGGTTTCATAGTCGGCGGTGTTCACCTCCACGGGGAAAAAGTCCAGGTGGGCCATGGCCCAGTTGCACTTGGGGTCCAGCAGGGGGTTCAGGGTGGGGTGGTCCGGGGAGAGAATTTCGTCGGCGGTGAAGTGGTAGAAGCGGAGCAGCCAGTCGGACTGGTAAAGCCGGTGCTCCCGGAGCAGCGGGGGCTTGAAGTCCACCGGCGAGGGGAGCAGGGGGCTTTCCGCCACGGGGATGTAGGCCGAGAAAAAGACCCGCCGCAGGCCGTATTTCCGATACATGCCCTCCGAGAGTTTGAGAATGTGGTAGTCGCTCTCCCCGGAGGCCCCCACGATCATCTGGGTGGACTGGCCCGCCGGGGCAAAGGCGGGGGCGTGGCGGAATTTCTGCCGCTCGGCCTTGGATTGCAGGATGCCGGTTTGAATCTGGGCCATGGGCTGGAAAATGGCCTCCTTCTTTTTGTCCGGGGCCAGCAGGGCCAGGCTTTGGGAGGAGGGGAGCTCGATGTTCACCGACAGCCGGTCGGCCAGCCGGCCCAGGCGGTCTGTGAGCAGGGGGTCGGCTCCGGGAATGGCCTTGGCGTGGATGTAGCCGGTGAAGCCGTATTCCTCCCGGAGGATGGACAGGGTGCGGATCATCAGCTCCGTGGTGTAGTCGGGGCTGCGGAGGACGGCGGAGCTGAGGAAGAGCCCCTCGATGTAGTTGCGCCGGTAGAAGTCGATGGTGAGGTCGGCCAGCTCCCGGGGGGTGAACATGGCCCGGGGCAGGTCGTTGGAGGTACGGTTGACGCAGTATTGGCAGTTGTAGACACAGACATTGGTGAGCAGCACCTTGAGCAGGGAGATGCACCGCCCGTCGGCGGAAAAGGAGTGGCAGCAGCCGGCGGCAATGGTCTTGCCCAGCTTCCCGCCGCCCCGGTCCCCGCCGCTGGAGGTGCAGGCCACGTCGTACTTGGCCGCGTCGGTGAGGATGGTGAGCTTTTCGGCGATGGTCATGGTGGAACACCTCCTGGAAAAACAGAAGAACTCGAACAAATGTACTATTATTATACCAGGACGAGGTGGGATGTCAAAGAAAAGGGGGACAAAAAAGACGCCGGAGAAGGGCTTCTCCGGCGTCGGGTCCGCTTTTGGGGACAGGGCTGATTTAGTTGTTGGCGGTGGCAAAGGCCGCAGGGATCTCGTGCTTCACGCAGCGGCGGCCCTCCTTGGCCCAGATGTTCCCCAGGCACTTGGTGCAGCCGATGCAGGGGGAATCCTCGCCCTGCTCCAGGTGACGCACAAAGTCGGGCTGGCAGATGAAGGGACGGGAGGCGGAGACAAAGTCGATGCCGGCGTCCAGAATCTGCTGGGCGCTCTCGGGGCCCCGGACGCCGCCCACCAGGATCAGGGGGATCTTCACTTCCCCGCGGATGGCCTTGGCCCGGTCCAGGTAGAAGGTGGGGATCTTCTTCTTCCCCAGTCCCAGCCAGTTGTAGCCGGACAGCTCGATGGCGTCGGCGCCCAGGGCCTCAAACTGGCGGCAGAAATAGAGGATGTCCTGGGCGTAAGCCTCGTCGGCCTCGCCGGCACAGTTGGTGTTTACCTTCACCAGCACGGGGTAGTCCTTGCCCACGGCCTGGCGGATGGCAGTGAGACATTCACCGGGGAAGCGGAAGCGGTTCTCGGCGCTGCCGCCGTATGCGTCGGTGCGCTGGTTGGTGTTGGGGTCCAGGAACTGGCTGAGCAGATAGCCATGGGCGCAGTGGAGCTGCACGCCGTCGAAGCCCAGCTCCTTGGCGGCCTTGGCGGCATCCACGAAGTCAGCGCGGATCTTGTCCATGTCGGCGGGGGTCATCTCGGTGGTTTCCATTTCGTTGGGGGCCTTCATGCCGCCGGTGGGGGCCAGCAGCTTGCCCCCCGCCACGTGCTTTTCCGACATGAAAACGTTCATGCCGGCGTGCATCAGCTGGAGGATCAGACGGCCGCCTGCGGCGTGGACGGCATCCAGCACTTCCTTCTGGCTGGCCCGCTGCTCCGGGGTGGCAAAGCCCACCTGGATGCCGGTGGACCGGGCCTCGGGGGAAATGTAGCTGTAAGCAGTGATGATGGCGCCGGTGCCGGCGGCTGCAATTTCGCGGTAGAGTGCCACCTGCTCCGGGGCGCAGGTGCCGTCCCGGCGGCCGAAGGGGTCCTGGGTGGCGGAACGGATGACCCGGTTGGGCAGGGTCAGGGTGCCGATCTGGCCGGCGGTGAAGAGGGTAGAAGCCATGGGTAGTCTCCTTTATTGATTCGTTACGTGATGGGGGCGTAGAAAGGCCCGCGTTTTGATATACTGTCTCATTATATCGAAAGCGGGGGGAAAAGACAAGGGGCGGATTTGGAAAACGGTCTGGACGGAGAAATAGTCAGTCTAATAGGATAGACAGAAAAGAGATTCTATGCTATCCTAAAAGAGAATCGACCGAGAAACCATGAACTGCCCCCAAAAAGGAGGAACTTTTATGCGCGTGCATTTGCAAAGCTGTGTTCTGCTTTTGGCCTGTTGCCTCTGCCTGGGCGGCTGCGGCCAGAGTGCCCAGGTGGACCCGCCGGACACCGGCGCGCCCCAGGAGGCGCTGGACCTGACCCAGCAGGCTCTGCTGGAAGAGGTCCCCAAGGCAAGCAATCTGACATTTCAGGATTACCAAACCATAGAACGTTACCATGTTTTGGCCTTTTCCTGCCGGGACAACCAGCAAACGCTAAATCACCGGCAGCAGTGGGGTCTGTGCATGCTGGAAGAGGGGGAGGACGGGTGGAAGGTCCTCGACTTGGAATGTAATGGAGATGACAGCGCGGGCGTCTTTTCTCCCAGCGGTTACCTGGTTCCCATAGAAGGCCGGGAAGAGGTCCTTTACTGCGCCACCGTGGGGGTGAAGGACTATCGGGTGAAATCCTTCTGCCGGAAGGGAGCGGAGGATGTGACCTTTCCCGTGGAGGAGGGAAAGTCCCTGTATCTCGTCCTCTGTGAGCTGACGGCAAACCCGGTGTTTCCCTCGGTAGAGGCGATAGACGAAAGGGGAACCGTTTTGTCGTCGATCAACTGATATTGTAATCCTACAAGGAAGTGGAAAACGGCGGTGGCCGGAAGAGGGAGACTGCCTCAACGGGCCATCTGCACCAAGCGGGAGACCACACTGTGTTTTCGCATGGTGGCGGTAATGCCCAAGTATTTTTCCAGGTAATTGGTGTTCAGGCGTTTCTTTTTCGCCTCTCTGGGCAGGTAGCAATAGAGACACTCCCGCCCTACCCGGAGGAGCTCATCCCCGAAATCTGTGTTTTGAAGCTGGTCCAGCTTGTCCTCCGGGATAGGGTCGTTGGTAAAAACCAGATGGACCCTGGAATGGTCATAGTCTGGGCCGAAGGGGGCTTCCTTCGCCGCGCGGGCAAGCTGGTCAGCGTCTTTGAGGATCACAGATAGATCCGCGCCGATGGTTTCCAGGATCACTTTGTGGATCAGAAGGCGGGTATCGTCGTCGCTGTGTGGGGTGCTGAGCAAGAGATTTCCACTCTGGATATAGGTGCGAACTTGGGAAAACCCGGCATCTTCCATCACCTGGGCCAGGTGGGCCATGCTGGGAATCCTGTTTTTGCCGGTGGGGGTCACACCCCGGAGAAGAGCGATTTTTTCCATGGCTTGGGCCTTCCTTTCGTGATTTGTGAATTGACAGCCCCCCGTTGGGACGATACAATAAAAAGACTGTCGGATGCGGGAGGAAATGGATTGTGGAACAAAACAAGCGCCTGGGCCTGGTGACGGTGACCGGGTCGTATGTGCTGTGGGGGCTGCTGCCCGCCTTTTGGGCCCTGCTTGCCCAGGTGAACTCGGTGTTTATTCTGGCCCAGCGGATCCTGTGGTCCATGGTGTTTATGGGTTTGTATATGCTGCTCACCCATCGGTGGGGAGAGATCATTGCTGCTTTCCGCAGCCGGAGGATTTTGGGGAAGAGCCTGGTTTGCGGCGTACTCATCACCCTGAACTGGGGGATCTATATCTACTCGGTGAACAGCGGCCACGTGCTGGAGGCCAGCATGGGCTATTTCATCGAGCCGGTGCTGGTGGCCCTTATGGGGGTGATTGCCTTTCGGGAAAAGCCCACGTTGGCGGAAAAGCTGACCTTTGTCTTTGCCACGGCGGGCATCCTCTATCTGGTGGTCCGCACAGGGACGGTGCCGGTACTGGCCCTGCTCATCGGCCTGCCTTTCGCGGTGTATGGGGCGGTGAAGAAACATCTGGATCTGACGCCCCAGGCCTCTCTATTTATGGAGACGGTGCTGATGCTCCCCCTGGCCCTGCTCTTTTCCTGGTGGTGGAGCGCCCGGGCGGGCGGCTTTGCTGTGGTGCTCCAGGAGGCGTCTTTCTGGCTGCTGCCCGCCTGTGGAGTGGTGACCTCCATCCCCTTGCTGCTGTTTAATATGGGCGTGAAGGAGATCCCCTACTATTTCTCCGGGATTTTGATGTACATCAACCCCACCCTGCAATTCCTCATGGGCCTGCTCTATTTCCGGGAGGCCCTGGATGTGGACCAGCTGGTGGCCTTTGCCATCATCTGGGTGGGGATCGTGTTCACCCTGGCGGAAAAGGTGCGCATCATCCGCCGGGAGAAAGCAGCGGGGAAAGAGGATGCCTTAGCCCCCTAACTTTACCGGCACCGGCTGGGCAATGGAGAGGGAGTCCGGCGTGACCGAGCAGCACAGGGCCAACACCCGGACCCCCGCCTGGGTGGCCGCCCGAAGGGCCTGGCCAAAGGCGGGGTGGGTGAGATCGTTGGGGGCGAAAAAGTCCGCCTGCTCCATTTGGATGACGAAACAGACTGTCCCCTCATAGCCCTGGGCCAGGCTGTCCGCCAGGCCGTGGAGGTGCTTGATCCCCCGCTGGGTGGGGGCGTCGGGGAAATAGACCGCCCCGTCCCGCTCCAGGGTGACCCCCTTGACCTCTACGAAGCCTTTGTGGGGGCCGGCCTCCCAGTAGAAGTCAAAGCGGGAGTCTCCGTGCTTCTGCTCGGCCTTGAGGAGGGTCAGGCCGGGGACAAAATGGCCGGCGGCGGCCCATTCATAAAAGACCTTGTTGGGAGCCTGGGAGTCCATGTTGATGAGCCGGGCTCCTTTTTCCACGGCAATGAGGTCGTAGGCGGTTTTGCGGTTGGGGTTGTCGCTTTTGGTCAGCCAGACCTGGGCGCCGGGGACCAGCAGCTCCCGGCAGCGGCCGGTGTTTTTCACGTGGACGGTGACAGGCTCCCCCGCCACCAAAACCTGGGCCACGAAGCGGTTGGGCCGGGAGACAAAGGTGGCGGGGGTAAGATTGGGGTAACGCATGGGGCGGCCTCCCTTGGAAAAGAAGTGGAAAATTCGTTGCAGACGTGATAGACTGAAAGAAATCATAGGATGAGGGCATCATACAACAAAGGCCGTGGCCTCGTCAAGAAAGGAAGCCTTATGAAGGACTATTTGCTGGCCCTGGACCAGGGCACCACCAGTTCCCGGGCCATCCTCTTTACCCGGCGGGGAGAGGTGGTCTCTTCTGCGCAGATCCCCTTTTCCCAGCACTACCCCCAGCCCGGCTGGGTAGAGCACGATCCTCTGGAGCTGCTGGACAGCCAGCTCCGGGCGGCGGCCCTGTGTGTGGAGCAGAGCGGGGTGGCCCCCGGTCAGATCACCGGGGTGGGCTTGGCCAACCAGCGGGAGACCGCCCTCATGTGGGAGAAGGACACCGGAAAGCCTGTGGGCAACGCCATCGTGTGGCAGTGCCGGCGGACGGCGGAGTTCTGCACCCAGCTCCGGCGCGGGGGATACACCGACGCCATCCGGGCCAAGACAGGGCTACTGCCCGATGCCTACTTTTCCGGCACCAAGTACCGGTGGCTGCTGGAGCAGATCCCTGGGGCCCGGCGGCGGGCGGAACGGGGAGAACTCCTCTGTGGCACGGTGGATAGTTGGCTGCTGTGGAACCTCACCGGGGGGAAGGTCCACGCCTCGGATTACTCCAACTGCTGCCGGACCATGCTCTTTGACATCCACAAAAAGCAGTGGGACGAGGACCTGTGCCGGCTGCTGGAGGTCCCCATGGGCTGGCTGCCCCGGCCAGTGGAGAACAGCGGAGACCTGGGGGTGATCGCCCAAGGCGTGCCCCATTTGGAGGCCCTGGCGGGGGTCCCCATCTGCGGGGCGGCGGGAGACCAGCAGGCGGCGCTGTTTGGCCAGGGGTGCTTTGCCCCCGGCCAGCTAAAAAACACCTATGGCACCGGCTGCTTCACCCTGCTGAACACAGGAGAGACCCCGGTGGCCTCTCAGAACGGCCTGCTCACCTGCATTGGCTGGGGCCTGGGGGGCAAGACCACCTATGTGCTGGAGGGGAGCGTCTTTAACGCCGGCTCCTCCATCCAGTGGCTTCGGGATGCGCTGGGGCTTATCCACCAGGCCAGCGATTGTGACCGGCTGGCGGAGGAGGTTCCCGATAACGGCGGGGTCTACCTGGTCTCTGCCTTCACCGGCCTGGGCGCGCCCCACTGGGACATGTACGCTCGGGGGACGCTGGTGGGCCTGACCCGGGGGACCACCAAGGCCCACATCTGCCGGGCGGCCTTAGAGGGGATCGCCTATCAGACCGCTGACCTCATCGCCGCTATGGAAGGGGACGCCGGCCACAAGATACAGGCCCTGCGGGTGGATGGCGGGGCCAGTGTCAGTGACTTTATGATGCAGTACCAGGCCGACCTGCTGGGGGTCCCGGTGGAGCGGCCCAACGTGGTGGAGACCACCGCTTGGGGAGCCGCCTGTCTGGCGGGCCTGGGGGCGGGACTTTGGAAAAGCCCCCAGGAGATCGTTGGAGAACGGGCGCCGGGGAAGGTCTACCACCCAAAAACCGACCGCAGCCGGGAATATGCCCGCTGGCGGAAGGCCCTAAACCGGGCCAAAGCCTGGGAAGAGGAATGACAAGGCGCGGACAGCGCGGGAGGATACGATGACAGCACTGGAACGATTTTTGCGGTATGTGACCTTTGACACCCAATCCGACGAGGCATCTGCGGCCACCCCGTCCACGGAAAAGCAGCGGGTGTTGGGTGCTCATTTGGCCCGGGAGCTGGCGGAACTGGGCCTGGAAGGGGCCCATTTGGCGGAAAACGGGGCGGTCTACGGCTGGCTGCCTGCCACGCCGGGGCGGGAAAGGGTTCCTGTCCTTGCCCTGATCTCCCACATGGATACCGCCCCTCGCGTGCCGGGAGACCATGTGAAGGCCCGGATCGTCTCCTATGAGGGGGGCGAGCTGGTGCTGAACCGGGAGAAGGGGATTGTGATGTCCCCGGCGGACTTTCCCGACCTGCTGGACCAGGTGGGGAAGGACCTGGTGGTCACCGACGGCACCACCCTGCTGGGGGCCGACGACAAGGCCGGGGTGGCGGAGATCTTCACCGCCGTGGAATATTTGATGACCCATCCTGAGCTCCCCCACGGCCGGGTGGCGGTGTGCATCACCCCCGACGAGGAGGTGGGCCGGGGGGCCGACTATGTGGATCTGAAAACCCTGGGCGCCCGGTTTGCCTACACCGTGGACGGCGGCCCCTTGGGTACCCTGGAATATGAAAACTTTAACGCCGCCGGCGGGGAGGTCCTTATTCACGGGGTGAACATCCATCCGGGCGACGCCAAGGGGAAGATGAAGAATGCCAGCCTGATTGCCGCGGAGTTCATCTCCATGGTGCCCCCGGCGGAGGTCCCCGCCCACACGGAAGGGTATGAGGGCTTTTACCACCTGTGCACCATGGTCGGGGACGAGAGTCAGGCCAGGCTGGAGTGGATCATCCGGGACCACGACTGGGAGAAATTCCAGGCCCGGAAGGAGACTATGGCCCGGATCGGAGCCTATCTGGAGGCCAAGTACGGCCCTGGCACGGTGGAGGTGAGGCTCACGGATTCCTATTATAACATGAAAGAAAAAATCCTGCCCCATCCCCAGGTGCTGGAGTGGGCCAGAGCGGCCTATCGAAAGGCAGGGGTGGAGCCCAGGGATGTGCCCATCCGCGGGGGAACCGACGGAGCACGGCTGAGCTATCTGGGGCTGCCCTGCCCCAATCTCTCCACGGGGGGATACCACTTCCATGGGGTCTATGAGTATATCCCCGTGGCCTCCTTGGAAAAAATGACGGAAATCCTGGTCCATTTGCTGAGCGGAATGGACTGAACGAAAAAAACAAAAAAATTTCAAAATTCCTGTTGACAAAACACGGCTTTTTCGATATACTAAACATCGCTCGTTGAGACGGGCGAACACGGCGGCATAGCTCAGTTGGCTAGAGCATTCGGTTCATACCCGAAGTGTCACTGGTTCAAATCCAGTTGCCGCTACCATGGATTTTGGGAGGGTTTCCCTCCCGGAATCCCTTCGGCCCGTTGGTCAAGTGGTTAAGACACCGCCCTTTCACGGCGGTAACATGGGTTCGAGTCCCGTACGGGTCACCATATGGAGGCATAGCTCAGCTGGTAGAGCGCTCGCCTCACACGCGAGAGGTCACAGATTCG
>JALERU010000060.1 GCA_022764045.1 Clostridiales bacterium
GGGGAAGGCGATTGGCAAGCCCTGAGAGGCTTACTGTAGAAACCTACCGTAGCAAAAACCACAACGTAGCCTAATAGCGTAGGCTTCCCCTTGGGGGGAAGCTGTCAGCGCAGCTGACTGATGAGGGGGCGATGTGGAGTACCGGCGGGTAGAAGAATCCCGTCGCCACCCTTTGCCGTGGCAGGTTTCCAACCCACCTCCCCCTCCCCCCCGCGCTGCAAACCGCCCATTCGATGTTAGAGAAGACGTGTGGTTCCCGGCAGCCAGCGGCTAATCAAAAGCCCCCGGGGACCAGGGGCCGCGGCCCCCAAAGCCGCCCCCACGCCACAGAGCAAGGAACAAAGCTCCCCCTCCCCGCATAGAATGGTCCGGAGGTGTTGCTTGTGGAAATCCTCATGGCCCTGCTCTGCGCCGCCCTGCTGCTCTGGTGTAACCGCCTGATCTTCACCCGCCTGGTTTCCCCCCTCCAGCAGGGCACCGTGCCGGTGTTTGCCGTGATCCCCGCCGTGGGCGACGGGGAGGGGCTGGAACAAACCCTGCGGCACCTGCACTGGCTGCGGGGGGAAAAGCTCTCTCAGTTTACCTTGCTGATCGTGGACGCCGGGCTCACCCCGGCGGGTCAGGCCCTCATCCAAACCCTACAGCGAAAAGACGCCTCGCTGCTCTTCTGCCCGGCAGAGGAGGCTACATTGATCCTGAAAAGGAAGGACGACCATGGATACTTCTCCCTCTGAACTGATCTTGCTGGACGGCACCGTTTCCTCTGTGATCTACCGCAACGAGGACAACGGCTATACCATCCTGCTCTTGGAGACCAACCAGGACGGGGACGAGGTCACGGTGGTGGGCACCATGCCCGGCATCAGCCCCGGGGAGGGGCTGTCGGTTCACGGCCAGTGGACCCGGCACAGCACCTATGGGGAGCAGTTCAAGGCCGAGATTGTGGAGCGCCGGATGCCCGTGGGGGAAAAGGCCCTGCTGGAATACCTGGCCTCCGGGGTGGTAAAGGGGGTGGGGGCCGCCACCGCCCGGCGGCTCATCGACGCCTTTGGGGAGGATGTGCTGACGGTCATCGAAGACGATCCCCGCCGCCTGACCGAGATCCGGGGGATCTCCCCCAAGCGGGCCGAGACCATCCACCAGTCCCTGTGCATGCAGCTTGCCATGCGGCGGCTGCTGGACTTTCTCTCAGCCCACAATCTCCCCCTGCAAATCGCCATGCCCCTTTACCGGCAGTATGGGGACCTGGCCCTGACGGTTCTCCGGGCCAACCCCTATCTTTTGATCGAGGAGCCCTTGTTTGTCCCCTTCCCCACCGCGGACAAGCTGGCCCTGGATGTGGGGATCGAGGCCGGGGACCCTCTCCGGCTGGAGGCGGGCATTCTCTACGCCCTCTCCCATAACCTGGACAACGGCCATGTGTTCCTCCCCTACGCCAAGCTCCTCACCGCTGCCCAGCGGCTGCTAGGGGCGGAGAACGAAATTTTGGAAGCCTGCTTTGAGGCTCTTGTTGACCGGCGGAAGATCGTTCGGGAGGAGATCGCCGGCCAGGACGCCTGCTACTTAGCCAAGCTCTACGACTGCGAGACCTATGTGGCCAATGAGCTGCTGCAAATGGACGGGGAGGAACTCTGTCCCCCGGAGGACCTGGACAAGCTCCTTGCCCGCATCCAGCGGGACCAGGGCATCACCTATGCCCCCCTCCAGGTGGAGGCGGTCAAAACCGCCGCCAAACGCCAGGTGATGCTTCTCACCGGCGGCCCGGGCACCGGCAAGACCACCTCCCTCCGGGGGATTTTGTCTCTCTTTGACCATTTGGGCCTGCGGACCTCCCTCACCGCCCCCACAGGACGGGCGGCCAAGCGGCTGTCGGAGACCTGCGGGGCAGAGGCCTCCACCATCCACCGGCTGCTGGAGACCCGGTATGACAACCAGAGCGGGGGCCTCACCTTCGCCCACAATGAGCGGGACCCCCTGGACACCGACGCGGTGATCTTGGACGAGGCCTCTATGGTGGATATCGTCCTGATGCAGGCCCTGCTGGCCGCCCTGCCCGGAGGCTGCCGGCTGGTGCTGGTGGGGGACCCCCATCAGTTGCCCTCCGTGGGGCCGGGGAACCTGCTGTCTGACCTCCTCCGGTCCCAGCGGCTGCCCACCCTGCGCCTGACGGAGATCTTCCGCCAGGCCGCCGCCTCGGCCATCATCCGGGGGGCCCGGGCGGTGGACCAGGGGGACTGCCCAGCGCTGGTGAACGACCCCGCCGGGGACTTCTTCTTCCTGCGCCGGCTGGACCCTGCCATGGCGGTGGACACCATCGTCTCCCTGTGCCAGACCCGGCTGCCCAAAAACATGGGCATCCCCCCGGACCAGATTCAAGTCCTCTCCCCCACCCGGAAGGGCTTGGCCGGGACGGCTTCCCTGAACCGGGCCCTCCAGGAAGCGGTGAACCCCCCCGCCCCCGGCAAGAAGGAAAAGGCCTTCGGCCCGGTGAAATTCCGGGAGGGGGACCGGGTGATGCAGGTGAAAAACAACTACGATGTCCTATGGGAGGAGGCCGACGGCACCGGCATGGGGATGGGGATCTTCAACGGCGATATCGGCCAAATTGAAACCATCGACGCCGCCAGCGGCTTGGTCACCGTGAACTTCGACGGCCACCGGGCCTCCTACACCCCTGACATGATGTCCCAGCTGGAGCCCGCCTACGCCATCACCGTCCACAAGGCCCAGGGCAGCGAGTACCGGGCGGTGATCCTCTCCGCCGTGGACGCCGCCCCCATGCTCCTCACCCGGGGCGTCCTCTACACCGCTATGACCCGGGCCAAGGAGCTGCTGATCCTGGTGGGCGACGACCAGGTAGTGGCCCGGATGGCCGCCAACGACCGCCAGCAGCGGCGATACAGCGGCCTGCGAGCCCGCCTGGCCCGAGGCCGGATGGAAAAGGAGACCGCCTATGGCACTGACCAACCTTCTGCTGAACCTGATCTTTCCCCCCAGGTGTCCCTTCTGTAACAGCCCGGTGGATCGAGCCCTCTCCGCCCCCTGCCCCAAGTGCCGCCAGGCGGACTTCTGGCTGGAAGGGGCCCAGGTGGTGACGCCCGGAACAGCCTTTCTCCGGTGTGTCTGCGCCGGGTGGTATCGGGGAGCCCTGCGGGAATCCATGCGGCGCTTTAAGTTTCAGGATCACCCGGACTATGCCAAGGCCTACGGCCCGGTGCTGGCCCGGATCATCCGGGACTACTTGCCGGGGAGCTATGACCTCATCACCTGGGTTCCCGTCTCCCCTGCCACCTTAAAAGAGCGGGGCTACGACCAGGCCCGGCTTTTGGCGGAGGAGACCGCCAAGGCCCTCTCCACCCAAGCTGTCCCCCTGCTGGCAAAGACGGGAAAAAACAAGGCCCAATCCTCCCTGGCCCAGGGCAGCCAGCGGTGGAAGAATGTGGCGGGGGTCTATTCCGTGCCCGACCCCGCCGCCGTGGCCGGGCAGCGGATTTTGCTCATAGACGACATTCTCACCACCGGTGCCACCCTGGAAGAGGCCGCGAGAACCCTCCGCAGGGCCGGCGCTACCCAGGTGGTGGCCGCAGCCTTTTGCCGGACCCCCAGAAAAGAAATCTGATCTCTATCCACCTAAAACAGGCTTTCCCGCTTTTTCGCGGGAAAGCCTGTTTGGATCTGCGCTATACTCTTTGGGAAGAAAACACACCGGAAAGGGAGCGTGGATATGGACAAGCAAACACAAGGGGGCTTTGCCCGAGACATCGCCATGGATCTGGGGACCACCTCTGTGCTGGTGGCTGTGCGGGGCCGGGGCATCCTGCTCCAGGAGCCCTCCGTGGTGGCGGTGGACCGGCACACGGGGAAGGTTCTCCAGGTGGGCGAGGCCGCCCGGCAGATGCTGGGCCGGACCCCCGGCGACCTGGTGGCCGTGCGGCCCCTGGGGGAGGGGATCATCTCCGACTGCACCATGGCCGAGGCCATGGTCCGGGCCTTTCTTCACAAGGCGGCCCCGGGGCGGCTGTTGAAGCCCCGGCTGCTCATTGGCGTGCCCACGGGGATTTCCGAGGTGGCGGAACGGGCGGTGGTAGAGGCCGGCCTCCAGGCCGGCGCCCGGCGGGTCTACCTGATGGAGGAACCCCTGGCCGCCACCCTGGGGGCGGGGATTGACATCGCCCAGCCCCAGGGGCACATGGTGGTGGACATCGGCGGCGGGACCACCGACGTGGCGGTGACCGCCCTGGGGGGCGTAGTGGCCTCCGCCTGCTTGACCACTGCCGGGGATCAGTTTGACGAAGCCCTCATTCAATACGTCCGACAAACCCACGACCTGCTCATCGGCGCCCGGACCGCCGAAGAGGTGAAGGCCGGCATCGGCCAGGTGGACGGCCCCGGAGAGGAAACGATGCCCGTAAAGGGCCGCTGCCTCACCACCGGCCTGCCCCGGGAAATTCTCCTCTCCGGGGCGGAGACCCAGCAGGCCTTTGCCCCGGTGGCCGAGGCCATCATCGCCGCCGTCCAGGGGGTGCTGGAGCGCACGCCCCCGGAGCTGGCCGCCGATGTGGCGGTGAACGGCATCCTCCTCACCGGCGGCGGCAGCCTTCTGCGGGGCATGGACGCCCTCCTGACCGCCCGCACCGGCATGGAGACCCACCTGGCTGAGGACCCCATCCGGGCCGTGGCCCTGGGGCTGGAGCAGACCCTCCCTCACCTGTCCAAACGGCAGGAGGGGGTGCTGAACCTGGCCCGGAAGCGGCAGCTGACAGGATAAAGGCGTGTGACATCCGGCGGGGGCGTCACAAGATTCTCCAAAGGTTTTTGGCTTCCTTTTTCCCTTGCTTCCATCCTTTTTTCAAATCGCGATTGCCTTAAATTGCACCCTCTGATAGAATGAGAGAAAAAGGAGGACGCCGCCATGACGATGTACTGCCCGCGCTGCAACCAGCCCATGGCTTCCGGAAGTCTTTTGGGGCCTCAGGGGCTTTTCTGGCTGCCCGATGTCCTGCCGCCAAAGGACGACACCGATGGCCGGATTCGTCTCTGTGACAACAAGCTGGTGGATCGGCTCCTGCGAGGGGACCGGCTTTCGGCCCATTACTGCCAAGCCTGCAACCTTCTTCTGGCACAGCCGAACCGGAAAAAAGCATAAGGAAAAGCCTGGGAATTTCCCAGGCTTTTTTGTGGTGTATGGGCTTTTGCAGGGCACACTTATACGAAAACTCGTTAAAAAACTTTCGTTTTTTATAGCGCGAAGCGCGTCGAGTTTTGTATGAGACGGGGCGGTGCGAAGCACCGCCAGCACGCGCAGCGTGCGTGTTTCAAATGAAAGAATTTCATTTGAAATTAGTATT
>JALERU010000076.1 GCA_022764045.1 Clostridiales bacterium
TATAGAAACCGGGAATTTTGGTGCCGAGGGTACTATGTGGACACGGCAGGGAAGAATGCAAAGAAAATAGAGGAGTATATCCGGCATCAGTTAGACGAGAACAAGGCAGGAGAACAACTGACGATGGGAAATTTCTAAACCTGTTTACGGGTAGCAAGTAGCAAAACTTTCGCGGCTGGCAGACCGTATTTGCGCGACGGGACGCGCGGGCTAATAACATAGGGCTTTGCCCGCATATGAAATACCCCCGGCTTGGCCGGGGGATATTTATTTTCTCATTTTTCACCCTTACTATACCACAAAATCGCCCATTTTTCAAGTCTTGTCATGGCTGGCTCCTTGGTGTAGAAAGAGAGGGAGGTGATGGATCAGATGGATAGAATGGAATGGAACCTGTTTTTAGACTGCCTCTTTCCCTGGGGAGAGACCATGCTCTCCCGCTGTAATCAGCGGTCAGAGCCCTTTGGGCTGGCGCTGTCCCGGAGAGAGCTGGAGGACCTGGCAATCCAGGGCCAGCAGGCGCTGCTGGACACGGGGCGGATGGAGTTTGGCGCGGGATGCCTGGAGGGGTTGGTTGCGGCCTTTTGCGCCTCCCCCTATCTCTACCAGGCGGACTATGCTGCGGCCCTTGGGGAGCTCCAGGAGATTTTTTACCATTGGAAGAACGCCTGCCGGGATCGGGCCGGGGACCAAGAGATCCTCTCGGCCATGGCGGCGGCCTATGATTGGATCGCCCACGGCAGCACAGACTATCTGGCGGGGCTGGACGGGGAGGAGATCTGGAGCCTGATCCAAACAGAGGAACTTCCCGGGAGGGAGGAAGCGGATGAATGAATTGGCATCCCCTATGCGGGAGGAAGAAGCCGCAGTGCTCCGGCAAAGGCTGTTTGACCTGTTGGCCCAGCAGGTCCGGCAGTACACAGGGGGAGAGAGCACCTCCCTGCCGGTGGAGACGGCCCAGGCGCTGTTCCGGTCTGTGTGCTTTGCGCTGGGGCTGGACCCGGAGAGTCCCGGGGGCTGGAGGCGGGATCTGCTGGAGGATGATTTGGCGGAACGGTGGCGGGCGAGCCAGGCCCGTATCCAGGTCCAGCTCGCCAAGGGACAAGCCCTGTGGAGAAAGGTTTGTGCTGCCCTGCCGCCGGCAGAGAACCGGGCCATGAGGGACACCCTCCGAAGCATCGGGGGCTTCTGGCGGCGGTATGATCCCCGGTTTTTCGCCCAGGAGATTCCCTGCGACATAGACTATCAGCTGGCGCTGCCGGTTCCCCCGGAACAGCAGGGAGTGGATTATGTGGTGACCTATTTGGAGCATCTGGCGGTGGAAAACCGGTTTCTCCAGCGGTATCCTCGAAAAGTCCTCTGCCCGGTATGGGAGGCATATTGCCCCCATTACCGGCAGGAGGTGCTAAACCTGTTCGAGCCTGTGGGGATCAATGCACTGGGAAAGACCCTGCTGGGGCAATCCCAGGAGAGGCTGACCTTCTCCCCGGAAGAGCGGGGGGCCTTGGCCCAGCGGTTCCGCTATCAGCGGCGGGAGGTGGTGACCTGGCATTTGGAACGGGCCGCCAGGGGGCTGGCCGGCGGAGAAGAGGACCTGCGCGGCTATCTGACGGCCTGTGCGGTTCAACTGGCTGGCCGAATCCACGCCCTGGGAGAAGCGGAGAGCCTGGCTGGGGTTTTTCTGTAAAAGCCGGCAGAAAAAGGCGCCGCCCTTGGGACGGGGAGGGGATCCCGGAAACCAAGGGCGGCAAAGAAGAAAAGAAAGATATGGAATCAAATTTTGTTGGCCGGCTTTTTGTCCCCGCGATTTTGGGCGGCTTTCACAACCAGGGAGGACAGCGCCAGCAGGGCCAGGGCGTTGGGGATGACCATGAGCTGGTTAAACAGGTCAGACAGCTCCCAGACCAGGTCGTTGGACAGGCAGGAGCCCAGGAAGATGAACACCACGCCAATTACCGAATAGACGGCGGTGGCCTTTTTGCCGAAGAGATAGGCCACGTTGAGCTTGCCGAAGAAGTTCCAACTGAGAATGGTGGAAAAGGCGAAGAAGAGCAGGCATACCGCCACGAAGATGGCGCCGATGCCGTCGCCGAACACGCTGGAAAACGCCAACTGGGCCATGTTGGTTTTGTCGATACCCTCTGCCGAACCGCCGGCCAAGGGGCCGCCGCCGGCGTAGAGGGTGGAGATGACCACCAGGGCGGTCATAGTGAGGACCACGAAGGTGTCGATAAACACGCCGATCATGGCCACCACGCCCTGCTCGTGGGGGGACTTAACGTTGGCCATGGCGTGGGCGTGGGGGGTGGAGCCCATACCGGCCTCGTTGGAGAAGAGGCCGCGCTTGACGCCTTGGCTGATGGCGGTCTTCAGGGCGTAGCCCAGGCCACCGCCGATGATGGCATTGGGGATGAATGCGTACTTAAAAATCATGCCGAAGGTTTCGGGCAGGTAGGGCAGGCGCAGGATCAAAAGGACCAGACCGCCCAAAAGATAGAGGGCTGCCATAATGGGCACCAGCTTCTCTGTGACCGAGGCCACCCGCTGAACGCCGCCCAGGAAGACGAAGGCCGAAGCCACGGCCACCAGAAGTCCCATGACCCAGGCGGGAATATGGAAGGCGTTGCCGCAGGTCTGGCCAATGGAGTTGGACTGGACCATGCAGCCGATGAAACCCAGAGCCAGGGTGATGGCGATGGCGAAGAAGCCTGCCAGGAAGGAACCGAATTTGTTGTGGAAAGCCCGCTTGATGTAGTAGACAGGTCCGCCGGAGACGGTGCCGTCGGGGTGGACGATCCGAGTCTCCTGGGCCAGGACGGCCTCAGCGTAAATGGTGGCCATGCCAAAGAAGGCGATGATCCACATCCAGAAAATGGCGCCGGGACCACCCACCAGGATGGCGCTGCAGGAGCCGATGATGTTTCCGGTGCCCACCTGGGCGGCGATGGCGGTGGTCAGGGCCTGGAAGGAACTCAAGCCCCCCTTGTGTTTGCCGCCCCGCATGGAAAAGCCGCCGAACACCCGGCCCATGCCCTCTTTGAAACAGCGGACCTGGACGAAGCGGGTGCGCAGGGTGAAGAAGATCCCGGTTCCCACCAGGAGGATGACCAGAATGTAGTCAGAGAGATAAAAGTTGATGGTTTGCACAATGTGCAGCAGTGTGTCCATGGGACTGCCTCCTCAAAACAAAATGAAAAGAGCCTGCCGGCCAAATGGCCTGCGGCTCTGAAGAAAAGACAGTCCGGAACGCGTTTCTCACCGGGCAGACCCGGCGAAAACTTGCTCGGCTCTGTCCTTTCACCTGAGAGATTCGGCTTCTGTTCAGAAGCCTTGCACCTTCGGTACTCATAGAAATGAGATTCTCCAGAGACCCCTCCGCCTTCAGTTTCCCCCGCTTCGGCGAGGAATCCTTAAGGTTTCATCGGGCGGTATTCACTTGTTGCAGCACTGCGAAACCTAGGATAGCACTTTTTGTGGCGGGATGCAACAAATCTTAAGTACAAAAGTGCATCAAAATTTTTGAGAAAGTTCGTGCAAAAAAGAGGATTTTGACGGAGCCCTTGGAAAAGACCCTGGGTCTGCCGGGAAAAATGGAATTGACTGTTGTTTGAATCCTGGGTATAATTACCTTATAAGAGATTGCTCCACGAAAAGGGGGATGAATGATGGCGGATTGTGCAAGAAAAAAGTTATGCTGGCAGACCGTGGAGGGGCTCTATTTTGTACTATCTGCCGTCGCTTTCCCCAGTGCCGTCGAGTTGCGGGAGACCGGGTGGGCCTTTGCTTCCGCGCTGATCGGGTACCTGTGCGGAGTTGCCCTGTGCGTTTTGGGCGGAAGGGTACTCCGGCGGACCTCCATGAGCGCGGCCGCCTGTGTCCTCTGCGTCGTCCTCCCTATGGCGCTGCTGGCCCTTTTGGGGCAGCGGACGCCGGTTGACCTTCTGGTCAATTTGACCCTTGCTCTGGTGAGTGTATGGGTTGGTTACAGGTTCAGAATGTAAGCCCTGATGCAAATCCCCCTGAGGCAGGCTCGTTGCCTGCCTCAGGGGGATGTTTGTTGTCCGGCATCATAGCCCCTGGGCGCCTGTTCTGTGCAAAATGGTCCGAGCCCGCCGGAAACATCCAGCGGGCTCGGGGGTTTGTTGGGGTACTAAGAAAGGCGAGATCAGTCTTCGTAGTTGCCTTTGCCGTTGTTCCAGGTCCAGTTCCGGATCTCGGGCAGGTCCTGGCCGTACTCGGCGATATACTGTTTGTGCTCCACCAGCTTGTCCTGGAGCTGCTGGATGAGGAAAGCCCCCTTGGTGCCCAGCTTCTCGGGCAGGAGGTTGATGACGTCCATGGTCAGGTGATACCGGTCCAGGTTGTTCAGCACGCGCATGTCGAAGGGGGTGGTGATGGTGCCCTCTTCGATATAGCCCCGCACGTGGAGGTGCTTGTTCTTCCGGCGGTAGGTCAGCTCGTGGATGAGGGAAGGATAGCCGTGGAAGGTGAAGAGGATGGGCTTATCCTGGGTAAAGAGCATGTCATACTGCTGGTCGGTGAGGCCATGGGGGTGCTGGGTGTTGGACTGCAGGCGCATCAGGTCCACCACGTTGACCACCCGGACCTTCAGGTCGGGGAAGTAGTGGCGGAGAATGGTGACGGTGGCCAGGGTTTCCAGGGTGGGGGTGTCGCCGCAGCAGGCCAGGACGATGTCGGGCTCTTCGCCCTGGTCGCTGGAGGCCCACTGCCAGATGCCGATGCCCTGGGTGCAGTGCTTCACGGCCTGCTCCATGGTCAGCCACTGGGGCCGGGGGTGCTTGGAGGTGACCAGCACGTTCACATAGTTCCGGCTGGAGATGCAGTGGTTGAAGCAGGAGAGCAGGCAGTTGGCGTCGGGAGGCAGATACATCCGCACCACGTCGGCTTTTTTGTTGGCCACGTGGTCCAGGAAGCCGGGGTCCTGGTGGGTGAAGCCGTTGTGGTCCTGCTGCCAGACGTTGGAGGAGAGGATATAGTTCAGGGAGGCGATGTCCTGCCGCCAGGGCAGCTCGTTGCAGGTTTTCAGCCACTTGGCGTGCTGGGCGAACATGGAG
>JALERU010000032.1 GCA_022764045.1 Clostridiales bacterium
GTGGTTAAGACACCGCCCTTTCACGGCGGTAACATGGGTTCGAGTCCCGTACGGGTCACCATATGGAGGCATAGCTCAGCTGGTAGAGCGCTCGCCTCACACGCGAGAGGTCACAGATTCGAGTTCTGTTGTCTCCACCAAGGGAAAACACCGCACAGTTGTGCGGTGTTTTCTTTTATTATCTTACGGTAACTGGAACATTCCCTGTCCGGCGAAGAAGCCCTGCTTTGCGGCGAGGGCTTTGCCAGATAGGGAATTTTTTGTCTGGTTGGAATATTTTCCTTGACCTTCCTGCGTGGTGCGTGGTTGATCGCATATTATGCCATATAAATATATTTGGGATTGTCCCAAAAGTAAAAATATGGTACACTAAAACAAAAAACGGCAAAGATCAAAAGAGACGGACTAACATTCGGAAAATAGATTTCTTTTACAGCGTGGACGGGGATAGCTGTGTATGGCGTTTTTACAGATCGGGTGGATTGGCGGAACGGGGAAAAGGGTGAGAAAATGAAGACATCATTTATGGGCAGGGTGATTGGAATTGTATCACTGTTTATGATCTTGTTTCTCGTGTTACAGGGCGTAATGCAATCCTATTCAAGCAGAAATCATTTTTATCAGTCCGCGGATCTTTCGATCCATCAGATCGATGAGATCTTGAAGAGAAATGAGGAGGGGGAACGCAACCTGAGGGAGTCCCTGAAGGACGATTATATCGTCCGGGCGCAGGCCTGTTCCTATATGATTGAACACGGCAACATCATCGAGCAGGATGTCCAGGAGATGAAAAAGATCGCGGAGCTGTTGGGCGTGGATGAGATTCACCTTTTTGATACAACTGGCTCCATTTATGCGGGTACAAACCCTGAGTACTATGGTTACAATTTTGATTCGGGGGAACAGATGCGGTTTTTCAAGCCGATGCTCTCCGATGATAGCCTTTCCCTTTGTCAGGATGTCACGCCGAATACGGCGGAAGGCAAATGGATGATGTATGCACTGGTATGGCGTGAGGACAGGAAAGGTCTTGTTCAGATTGGGCTTACGCCGACGAGACTGTTGGCGCAGATAGAAAGAAATAAAATTTCCAACACGCTATCGGAAATTCCGGCAAATGACAAGATTTATTTCGTGGCGGACCATGCAACCGGAGAAGTTGTCGAGTGTACACAGGGCAGCTATCAGGGCAGAAGCCTGGAGGAAATCGGGATCAACCGGTCTGCTTTTTCCGCAAGCGAGGTTTCTCATTTTCAGACGGATATAGAAGAAACGGCTTATTTGGCGGCGTTTGAAATCTGTGGAAATTATGAAATCGGCGTCTGCCAGGCCAAAACGGATGTGTATCGCGGAGCGTATCTTGCCTCGCTGAGTGTGTTCATTTATCTGCTGCTTGCGTCAGCGGCCATTGTTGTGATGGTGAACATCATGGCGCGGAAGGAGCGGAAGAAGGAAGCGGAATATCAGGAACAGATGCAAAAGGCGTTGGCACAGGCAAATGCCGCCAATGAGGCAAAATCGGCATTTCTGGCGAATATGTCCCATGATATCCGAACGCCGATGAACGCGATTATGGGCTTTACGGATCTGCTGGAAAAACATGACGACGATGTTAAGAGACGAAATGACTATATCCATAAGATAAAACTATCGGGCAAATATCTTCTGGAACTGCTCAACAATATCTTGGAAATGTCCCGCATTGAAAGCGGCAAGACCGTTGTTGATGAGAAGCCCTGGAGCCTGGAGCAATTTGATAACACATTGGTGTCTATTTTCAGGGAAGAGATAGACCGGAAACACCTGCGGTTTTACAAAGAGGTCCACGTGGAGCATTCCTATATCTGGTGTGATCCCGTAAAGGTTCAGGAGATCTTTTTTAACCTCATCAGCAACGCGGTAAAATACACGCCCGAGGGCGGGACCATTACTGTGCGGCTGAGTGAGCGCCCTTCCGACAAAGAGGGATATGCTGTCTATCAAACGGAAATCGAGGACACCGGCATAGGAATCTCAGAAGAATTCCTGCCGTTCCTGTTTGATGAATTCACAAGAGAACGAAACACGACCCAGTGCAAGATCAGCGGGACAGGGCTTGGTATGCCCATCACCAAAAAACTTGTGGATCTGATGGACGGCTCCATTGCTGTGGAGAGCCAGGTCGGCAAAGGGACACGGTTCACCGTCACGATCCCTTACAGGATTGCGGATAAGAAAAGCATGGAGGAATCCTATGAGGCGGCGGCGGAAGAGGCCATCAATGAGTTTACGGGAAACCGGCTCCTCCTTGCGGAGGATAATGATCTGAACGCGGAGATTGCGACAGAAATTCTGGAAGAGGTCGGGTTTGCTGTGGAACGTGCAAAGGACGGCGCGATCTGTGTTGAGATGCTCCAGAAGGCGGAGCCGGGATACTATGATTTGATTTTGATGGATATTCAGATGCCGAATCTGAATGGATATCAGGCCACGGAGAGCATCCGGCGTCTTCCGGGTGAACGGGGGAGTATTCCGATTCTTGCAATGACGGCAAACGCATATGAGGAGGATAAGCAGAAGGCATTTGCGGCCGGGATGAACGGACACATTGCAAAACCGATTGATGTGGCGGCGCTGATCGAGAAGTTGGCGAAATTTTTGAAGAAACAATAGCCGAAAACGCATACTCTATACGGGAAACACGCCACAAAAAGCCTTGAAGCCACCTGGGTTCAAGGCTTTTTCTTGGTTTCGCTTTGCCGCAGCCGGCTGCGGCGGCGATGGCGGAAAAGGGGATGGAAAAGGGGATTGACAGAACAGAAAAATGTGATAGAATAAACAAGTGATTAGAAAGTAAACTTTTGCTTATGGAGGTGGGAGGATGACCCAACGGGAGCAGCAGATTCTGGAGTGGATTCGTCAGGACCCAATGATCTCTCAGGAAGCCCTGGCGGAGCGGGCGGGGATTACCCGGTCCTCGGTGGGGGTGCATATCTCCAACCTGATGAAAAAGGGCCATATCGCGGGCAAGGGATATATTTTGCCCGACAGCGGCTATGTGGCGGTGGCCGGCGCGGTGAATGTGGACATCGGCGGCCAGTCCGCCGGGCCCCTGGTGGGGCGGGATTCCAACCCCGGCAAGGTGACCGTCAGCATGGGGGGCGTGGGGCGGAACATCGCCCACAACCTGCGTCTGCTGGGGGTGAAGGTCTCCCTGCTGACCGCCCTGGGGGAGGACCCCCACGCCGGCCAGGTGGTAGATTCCTGCGAGCGGCTGGGCATTGACTTGAGCCGGGTGCTCCATGTGCCCGGAGGGACTACCTCCACCTATCTCTTTTTGAGCGACGAGACCGGGGATATGGCTCTGGCGGTCTCTGACATGGGGATTTATGAAAAGCTCACCCCCGATTACTTTGCCCGCCACCTGGGGTTCCTCAACGGAGCGGCTCTGGTGGTGGCCGACGCCAACCTGCCCGGGGAGGCCCTGGCCTATCTGGCCCACCACTGCACGGCGCCTCTACTGGTGGACCCGGTGTCCACAGTGAAGGCGGAGAAGGTGAAGCCCATTTTGGGGAAGCTCCACACCCTGAAGCCCAACCGGATGGAGGCGGAGCTGCTGTCCGGGGTGAAGATCACCGACGGGGCCAGCGCCCAGGCGGCGGCCCGGAAGCTGCTGGAGACCGGGCTGGAGCGGGTGTTTATCTCCATGGGGGAGGACGGCGTGTTTGCCGCCGACCATCAGCGGACCGTGGCCTTCCCCTGCTGCCCGGCTCGGATGCGCAGTGCCACCGGGGCGGGGGACGCCTTTGCCGCGGCCCTGGCCTGGGCGTTCCTGGAGGGGAAAGACCTGGCCGACAGCGCCCGGGCCGCCAACGCCGCCGCGTCCATTGCGGTGGAAGGAGAAAAGACCATCAACCCCGCCATGTCCGCAGACGCGGTCCGGCGGCGGATGCAAGAACAGGAGGAAGTATGATGAATCAGTATCTTGATGTGAACCCCGAGGTGGCCCAGGCCATCGCCGAAGGCAAGCCCGTGGTGGCCCTGGAGTCCACCATCATTTCCCATGGGATGCCCTATCCCCAGAACGTGGAGACCGCCTTGCAGGTGGAACAGATCGTCCGGGACAACGGGGCAGTCCCCGCCACCATCGCCATTCTGGGCGGGCGGCTGAAGGCGGGCCTGACCAAGGAAGAGATCGAGTATCTGGGCAAGGCCGGCCAGAAGGTGACCAAGGCCTCCCGCCGGGACCTGTCTGTGCTGGTGGCTAAGGGGGCGGACGGGGCCACCACTGTGACGACCACCATGATGATCGCCCACATGGCCGGCATCAAGATCTTCGCCACCGGCGGCATCGGCGGCGTCCACCGGGGAGCTGAGACCACCATGGACATCTCCGCCGACCTGGAGGAGCTGGGCCAGACCGACGTGATGGTGGTCTGCGCCGGCGCCAAGGCCATTCTGGACCTTCCCCTGACCCTGGAGTATCTGGAGACCCACGGGGTGCCCGTGCTGGGCTATGGGACCAAGGAACTGCCCGCCTTCTATACCCGGAACTCCGGCCTGGAGGTGGACTACCAGGTGGATACCCCGGAGGAGCTGGCCAAGATCCTGAAGACCCAGCATGCCATGGGCCTCAAGAGCGGCGTGCTGGTGGCCAATCCCATCCCCGAGGAATTTTCCATGGATGCCGACCGCATCAACGCCGTCATCGACCAGGCCATTGCCGAGGCCAAGACCCAGGGCATCCACGGGAAGGAGACCACTCCTTTCCTGCTGGCCAAGGTCAAGGAGATCACTGGCGGGGACAGCCTGGACGCCAACATTCAGTTGGTGTTCAACAACGCCAAGCTGGCTGCCCAGACCGCAGTGGCTTACTGCAAGCTGTAACCCAACGAAACAAGGAACGCCTGGAAGGAGCATGCCTTCCAGGCGTTTTTTCTGTTATAGAAGTTGGAAAAATTGGAGCAGCAGCTTGCCACCGTAGAAGAGAATGACCAGGCCGCAGAGGAGATTGAGCCCCCGCAGCACCTTTGGGGTGAAGCGGTCCCGAAACACCGAGAGCACCAGGGCCAGCCCGGGGAACCAGAGTAGGGAGGCCGACGCTACCCCGGAGAGAAAGGGGAGCGCCTGGGCAGCGGGCAAGGCGGCTTGAAAGGCTCCCAGCATCATGGTGCCGTCTAAAATGGCCTGGGGATTACACCAGGTGACCACACAGGCCGAAGTGATGGTTTTTCCCAGGGAGGATACGGCGGGGGAGGCGGAAATCTCCTCCGGCCTGGAACGAAGCAGGCCGACGCCGATGGAAAGGACGATCAGGCTGCCCACCAGTAAAATCCCCCTTTGCAGCCAGGGAAACCGGGCCATGACCGCCCCCACCCCGAAGAAACAGGCCAGGGCCAGGGCGATGTCGAAAAAGACCACGATCAGGGCCGTGCCCAGAGCCCGCCGCCGGGGATGGGTCAGGGCGGCGTTGATGACGAAGAGGTTTTGCATCCCAATGGGGGCCACGTAGGCCAAACCCATGGTCAGCCCTTGTAGGAAGGGTCCCATGGCGGTGTCTCCTTTCCCAGCCAATTTGGCTGGTTTTTTGTATCATCCGCGAAAAATCCGTGTTATAATCAGGAAAATACGTCTGAACTGGCCTCTATGATAGCAGGAGAGAAGACCGATGTAACCAGCCAAACTGAAAAAACAGAACCCAGCCAAAGAAAGGTGATCCCATGAAACGAGCAACCCCCATTTCCATTCCGTGGCAGCCGGAGAAGGACAGCACCGTGCCGGTCTACCGGCAGATCGTCCAATATGTCTGCGGCAAGGTAGCTCGGGGTGAGTGGCCGGTGGGGACCCGCCTGCCGTCCCAGCGGGCCTTGGCGGAGGCCTTTGGGGTGAACCGGAGCACTGTCACCACGGCCTTGGAGGAGCTGACCTCCTATGGTGTGGTGGCGGGCCGCCATGGGGCGGGTACCCAGGTGGTGAGCAACACCTGGTCCCTGCTGCTGCCCCAGCGGCCGGACTGGGGGAAATTCCTCTCGGCGGGCTTTTTCCGGGAAAACCACCCGGCAGTGCAGACCATCAACCGCCTGGAATTTGTCCCGGGCATCACCCGGCTGGGGACGGGGGAGCTGGACCCGCGGCTCTTTCCCGCCGAGCTGTGGCGGGCGTCCGCAAAGAAAGCGGTGGGAGAGATCCAAAGCCTGGGGTATTTGGAGCCCTTGGGGCTGCGGGAGCTGCGGGAAGCCCTGTCAGCCCATTTGGCGGACCAGGGAATTTCGGCGCCGCCCTCCTGCATTTTGATTACCTCTGGGGCCCTCCAGGGCTTGCAGCTCATTTCGGCCTGCCTGCTGCCCCGGGGGGCCACGGTGTTTACGGAAGCGCCCACCTATTTGAAGTCCTTGCAGGTGTTTCAGTCTGCGGGGATGAAGCTCTCCGGGATGCCCATGGATGGGGAGGGGCTCCAGTATTGGAAGCTGGCCCCAGCCTTGGGGGAGGCCCGGCGGCAGGGGAGCTCGATTTTGTATACCATCCCCACCAACCAAAACCCCACGGGGATTACCATGGGGGAGCGGCGGCGGGAAGACCTGATGAAATTTTGCGTGGACCACCGGCTGCCGGTGATTGAGGACGGGGCCTACCAGGAGCTGTGCTGGGAGGGGCCCGATCCCACGCCCTTAAAAGCCCTGGACCAAACGGGTTCGGTGCTCTACCTGGGCAGTGCCTCCAAGACCCTGGCCCCGGGGCTGCGGGTGGGGTGGATCGTGGCCCCGGAGCCCATTGTCCAGCGGCTGGGGGATGTGAAAATGCAGATGGATTACGGGGCCAGCTCCGTCTCCCAGTGGATTCTCGCGGAGTTTTTGACCAGTGGACGGTACCGGCAGTACCTATCTGCGTTAAAGGAAACCCTGAAAAAGCGGCGGGATCATGCCCTGGCGGTGCTGGAACAGGCGTGTGGGGACTTGGCAAAGTGGAACCGGCCCACAGGGGGATTTTATATCTGGCTGACCTTTCAGCGGGAGATCTCCATGGAAAAGTTGTTTGTCCGGGCGGGGAAGGAGGGAATTCTCCTCAACCCAGGGGATCTGTATGACTTTGCGGAGAACCGATCCCTGCGGCTGTCCTACGCCTATACGTCCTGCGAGGAGTTCGCGGCGGGGGTGGGGAAGCTGATGGGGATCGTGCGGGAGATGGTGTGAGGGATTTTTGTCATGACAGCGATGCCCTCCATCCACCGGAACAAGCAGGTTGGGTGGTTGGGGGGACATTGGAAGAGGAACACGGTCCGTTCTCCATTCTGCCTGGCAGAGAAATCAGGGGAGCACCCTTGAAAGAACGGTTAAAATGTGGTAAGCTGTCATTGCGCAGCTGCAAGAGCGGCTGAGGTTTTCACAAGAGGGAGCGGTGCTTTCGGGCGCCGCTCTCTTTTTTGAATCGGGCTCAGAAGGAGAAAAACGCCTGGGGATTCTCGTTCAGGAAGTGGTCGAAGTCCGCCTGGGTAAACCCGGCCTCCAGCAGGAGGGGGCGGACGGTGCGGAAGAGGAAGGTGAAGTCCGCGTTTTCATATAGGTTGGGGTTGGAGAGGGTGGCCTCCTGGGACTCCCAGAAGCCCAGGTAGACACACAGGTCATGGGAGAGGAAAATGCGGTCCCGGTAGCCCCGCTGGCAAAGGGCGGCCAGGGTGCGGACGCGGTCCCTCACGGTGTTGAAGCGGCCGTCATAGGGCCAGCGGTCGGCGCCAATATAGCAGCCCAGCTCCAGGACGGAGGTGAGGTAGGGCAGGTCGTTGCTGTCGCCGCTGTGGCCCAGGATGATGCGCCGGGGGTCCATGCCCTCGGAAAGGAGGAGTTTTACAATCTCCGGCCCGACCTTGGTGCTGACTTCATGGTGGCAAAACAGGGGAAGGTCATTGGCCACAGCCACCTTGGCGGTGAGGCGAAGCATAGCTTCCCGGAGCGGGGTGATGCCGTCGCCGCCCACGGCGCACTTCATGATGCCGGGCTTGGCGTCGGTGCCGGAAATCCCACAGGAACATTCCCGCTGGAGCAGATCCTCCAGATAGCCGATATCTTGCCCGGCCAGCCAGGGCTCGTCCTGGGCGTAAAACCCGCTGGAGGCGATGATCTGCACCCCGGTCTGCTGGGAGACCTGGCGGATGAGGTGGATGTCCCGGCCCAGGTTGATGGCCGTGCCGTCTACGATGGTGGTCACGCCCACGGTCTTGGCCCGGCCTACCTGTTCCACGGCCCGGGCCAGGATGCGGTCGGTGTCGCAGAACAGAGGGCCGAAGCTGCTGCGCATGGACCAGTCCGCGCAGCAGATGTGCTCGTGCATCAGGGTGGTGCCAAGGGCGGCGGGAGAGATCTCGCCTAAGACGGTGTGAATGGTTTGCTTCATTGTGATTCCTCCTTTGTGATGAAGCTTGCAGCCCCCGGGGAAAGGAGGCTCTTTTAGGGAATGACGCTGGGTTTATCCGCTTTCCCGGGGGCTGCCAGGAACGGGAGGCGGGCGAAGAGCTGGCGGAGGGGGGTGGGCTCCGTGATGAGGACAAAGGTGGGGCCGTCGGGGGAGCGGTCTACCTGGAGGGCGTGGAGAAGGGCGATTTGGCAGTTGGGCTCGGGCTGGAGCTTGAGAAGGAATTCCCCCTGGGGCAGGTAGAGGGGGAGGGTATAGCTGGGGTCCAGGGGGAGAATCTGACCCCGGGCCTGAAGATGGCGGCAGAGCTGGCGGTACTGGGTGGGGGTGCACTGGTGAATGTACATAAAAACCGTCCTTTCGATTCTGCCCGGCAGGCCCTTGCAAGATCTGGCCACGTATGGTAAACTATTTACGTGCAGCCGCAAGTGTGACTGCCGGGTTTTGGGGGGGAAGCGGTGCTTGCTTTGCGAGAGTGGGGCGCCGCTTCCTTCTTTTAGTTTTTGAGGTCTGGTTCCAGACGATAAAGCCCGCGGCGGACTGCTTCGGAGATGGAGACGGATTCTTGGGCGCAGTATTGGTCAAGAATCTGCTTCGATTTCTGATCGATTTTGACGCCGATCTTGAACGCTTTGGGGTTGTCGGTCTTGGGGCCTCTTTTTTTGCCCATGTCCAAAGGATCACCTCCTTGTTTGGATGGGACAGACCTATTTTATAATTAGTCAGACCTGTTGTCAACAGAAAGTTGAGATTCTTTGACACAAAAGTCGAAAAACTGGTCCACGCTGGCCAGGGGGTGGGGAGAGCGCCGGCGGACGATGTAGAAATCGCTCTCCCACACGGGGGCGGTGAGGGGGAGGATTTTGACGTCGGGCCGGTGGACCGGGGGAGTATCCAGCAGGACGGTGATGCCGAAGCCCTGGGCCACCAGCTCCAGAATGAAGTTGGCGTCCTCCACCTGGTAGGCGATGTGCCATCGGTCCCGGACAGGGGCGAAGAGGCGGTCCACCGGGTCCCGCTGGCCGCTAAGCCGGGAATAGGTGACGTGGGGGTAGGGGAGGGTGTCCTCCAGGGTGACGGAGGTCTGAGCGGCCAAGGGGTGATCCAAGGGGACGGCGGCCACCATGGCCCGGCGCTGGATGGATACGTATTCCAGCTGGGGGTCGGGGAAGATTTTGGAGCAGAAGCCCAGGTCGGCCTCCCCCTCCCTTACGGCCTGGCAGACCTGGCTGGACATGCCGGTGGAGAACTCAAAGTCGCAGCCGGGGTTGGCCTCCTTGAACCGGCGGCAGAGCTTGGTCACCGTGGGGACGATGAGCAGGGGGATGGTCTGGAGGCGGATGGTGCCCACCCCCTCTTGCAGCATTTGAAAATTCCGCAGGCAGCTCTCGGCCAGGGAGACAATTTGCTGGGCCTGGGGGAGAAAGACCGCGCCATAGCGGCCCAAGGCAATTCCACGGCCGCTTTTTTGGAAGAGAGGAACCCCCAGCTCCTGTTCCAAAGCTGCCATGGCGTGGCTCAGGCCCGACTGGGAGATGTTCAGCCGCTGGGCGGCCCGGCTGTAGTGCATCTCCTGGGCCAGGACGATGAAATAGCGCAGGTGGTCAATGTTCATGGGAATCCCTCCTTTTATGGGGTAGTATACCACAATTCATGCAAAAAAGGAATGGATTGATGGGTTTCTGTGGGTTGATTTTCCGGGTGGGGAGGGGTTCAATAGAAGTATAAGAATGAAAGCACCTTATCTTATTGATGTAGGATCACAGGAGACAAAGGAGAGAGCGACATGGGCATGAAAATCAGTGTGCTGTACTTGGGGAAGATGGAGTTTCCCAAGTTCCGCCTGGTGGATTGGAAGGACGAGGACGCCATGGTAAAGTCCCCCGCAGTGGCGCTGCTGATTCAGCACCCCACCCTGGGGAATATTTTGTATGACACCGGCAACTGCGAGGATTTTTCCCAGGTATACACCGAGGATATGCTCCACGATTATCCCATCACGGAGATGATTACCATCAAGGAGGCCCTGGCGGCCAAGGGGCTCACCCCCGACGACATCGACCAGATCATCATCTCTCACCTCCACTTTGACCACGCCGGCGGCCTGAAGCACTTTGTGGGCACCAAGGCCATCCGGAACGTGCTGGTTTCGGAGGCGGACTTGAAGAACGCCTATTGGAGCGTGATGACTGGTAACGGTGGGGCCTATATCCGCTCGCTCTTTGATGTGGAGGGGATTCAGTTCACCACCATCAATGAGACCACCAAGCTGGCAGACGATCTGGAGCTCTTCATCCAGGCCTCCCACACTCCGGGGGTCATCGGCCTGGTGCTGAAAACCGACCACCACGGCACCATCCTCACCACCAGCGACACGGTTTACACCGCCGACAGTTATCGGGAGGAGCTCCCCCCCGGCGGCACCATCAACAAGACCACCGATGAGTTTTTTGATAATTTGAAGCGGATCAAGGCCATGGAACAAAAATATGACGCCACGCTGCTCTTCGGCCACGACTTTGACCAGATCATGGAATGGGTGGACAAGGGTGTGATTGATTAACCTTTGCAGCCCCCGCCAGAGAACACCGCCACACCGTATTCGCCCCAGGCGAAGAAAGGAGTCTGTTTATGTCTACTGCTACCCCCACTGGGACTGCCGCGTTGGGCCAAAACCTCCGGGCCGGAACCATTGCCAAGGTGGGAAGCACCAAGCGGGTTCAGGAGCTCAACGGGATGCTCCACGGAAACCGCCCCAATGTGGATATCACCCGCGCCAGAGTTTACACCAAGGTATACCGGGAAACGGAGGGGATGCCCGCCATGATGCGGCGCTATAAGGCCTCGGCGGCGGTGTACCGCGCCCTGAGCGACGTGGTCTATGACCACGAGCAGCTGGTGGGCTGGCCCACCAAGCGGATTCGGGGGGCCAACTTCGCCATTGAGCTCCACGCCCACTGGCTGGCCGAGGATCTGCCGAATCTGCGCAACCGAATTTACGATCCCTTTGAGATTACCGACGAGGACTACAAGGAGCTGGAAGAGGACCTGCTGCCCTATTGGAAAGACAAGACCATGGCAGTTCAGTGGGGGCATTATGTCACTGAGCATGAGTGGAACCGGGCCCAGTTTGGCGGTGTGTCCGACGTGTCCAACTACCTGTGCGCCAACGGTTCTCACTTCATCCCCGCCTGGACGGACGTGATCCAGCACGGCTTCGTCAAGTATTATGAAGAGGCGAAAGCCCTGCGGGCGGCCCTGGACCCCAACGACCCCACCTCCATTGACAAGAAGATCTTCTATGACGGCATCATCGAGGTCCTGGAGGCCATCCGGGACTGGGGCGAGCGGCTGTCCGCCTCCTGCGCCAAAAAGGCGGAAGGGGAGACCGACCCCAAGCGGAAGCAGGAACTGGAGAACATGGCCGCCATGATGAAACGGGTGCCCTGGGGCCCTGCCACCTCCTTCTATGACGCCATGGAGACGGCTTGGGCGGTCTGCTTCTTCCTGTTTGTGGAGGGGGCCGGCCCCTCCATCACCTGGAGCCGGATTGACCAGTATCTGTACCCTTATTATAAGGCGGACATGGAAAAGGGGATTCTCACCCCGGAGTCGGCCCTGGAGCTCATTGAGGAGCTGTATATCCGGGTGAACACCAATGTTTGGTTCCAGTCCTCCCAGATGGCCTACATCTTCGGCGGGTACTACCGCTATCCCCACCTGGACCTGGGCGGCCTGGACGAGAACGGGAAGGACGCCTCCAATGAGCTGTCCTATCTCTTCCTGCGGGCCATGCGGTATGTCCGCACCACGGCCCCCACGGTTTCCCTGATGCTCCACCAGAAGACCCCGGAATCCCTGCTGCTGGAGGCCTGCGAGCTGGCCGCCGAGGGCATGGGACACCCCTCCTTCTTCAATGTGGAGGGCCTGTACACCATGCTGGAGCACCGGGCCGCCGGGCCGGAAGGGTATTCCAACTACAGCCGCAAGGAGATCATGAAGTATGGCTCCCCCATCGGCTGCGTGGAGCCCGGGGTGGAGGGCCGCCAGTACGGCCACACCGACTCGGGGATCATCAACGTGGCCGGCGCGGCCCTGATGGCGGTCACCAACGGGGTGATGCCGGCGGAGTCGGACAACATGTTTGCCGGGAAGCTGCTGACCTATGAATCCGGCGCGCCGGATTCCTTCCAGACTTTTGAGGAATTCTACGCCGCCGTCAAGGCCCAGGTGAAGTACGCCATTGAGGAGTGCCACGCCAACCTGGTGATCTGCGAAAAGCTGCTGGCCGAGCAGTTCAACCTCCCCACCTTTACGGTGCTGCTGGAAGGGGCCCTGGAAAAGGCCAAGGACGCCACCGCCGGCGGGGCCAAGGTGAACATCGGCCCCACCATGCAGATGGTGGGCTTTGCCACCATGGCCGACTCTGTGGCCGCCATTAAAAAGGTGGTCTTTGACGACAAGGAGGCCACCCTGCAGGAGGTCTGCGACGCCTGCATGAATAACTTCAAGGGATACGAGGCCCTGCGGGCCAAACTGATTGCCGCCCCCAAGTTCGGCAACGACGACGACTATGTGGACGAGATCGCCGCCGACCTGTGGAAGTGGTTCTCCGACTGCACCGTCCGCCTGAAGATGTATCGCGGCCACTACTGCGACGCCGCCATCCAGATGGTTCAGTCCAACGTGGGCTACGGAGCCATGACCGGGGCCACTCCCAACGGCCGGCTGGCCGGGATGCCCATCTCCGACACCATGTCCGCCAGCCAGCAGGCCGACACCAACGGCCCCACCGCCGCAGCCCGGAGCTACGGCAAGCTGGACTACGGCGCCTATTCCAACGGCACCCTTTTGAATATGTGGATCAGTCAGTCTGAAATGATCGAGCAGTGATGCTCGCGATGGACTGCTTTTGAAACCGACGCGGAAAGGAGAAACTACTATGACTACCATTCGTGACGTCCCCCTGCATTGCCCCGAGGCCACCTATGTGGAGCCCACCTATAAGGAGGCGGGGATGCGGAACTTCTCCAACCTGGTGCGCACCATGCTCAACGACTATGGGGTGTACCATGTGCAGTTTAACACCATCAACAAAGAGACCCTGATTGACGCCAAGGCCCACCCGGAGAATTACCCCACCTTGATTGTGCGGGTGGCCGGGTACAGCGTCTACTGGACCGATCTGGCCGACCGGGTCCAGGATGACATCATCAGCCGCACAGAACATACCTTTTGATTTAGAATACTGCTGGATATCATTTTTCCCGGGGCTTTTGCTCCGGGAAAAATGATATGGTAGAGGATGGGAGCCCATGAAAGAAAAAACAGCCACTATTTTTGATATCGGGCGGTTTCGGAACACCGATGGGCCGGGGATTCGGACTATTATTTTTTTTAAGGGGTGCCCCCTGCGCTGTCAGTGGTGCAGCAACCCCTTTGGGTTTTCGCCCCGGGCCCAACTGGCGGTGAATCCGGCCCGATGCACCGGCTGCGGGGCTTGTGTGGAGGCCTGCCCCCATGGGGTGAACGCCGTTGTTCCGGGGAACCCGGTGGCGGTGGCCTTTGGGGCCTGCCAGGTGTGCGGGGCCTGCGTGAAGGTCTGTTCGGCCGGAACCCGGATGATTTCGGGGAAGGAGTATACCGCCCGGCAGCTCTATCAGGAGGCGGCCAAGGACGCCGCTTTTTACCGAAAGGGCGGGGGCGGGGTGACCCTCTCCGGCGGGGAGGTGCTGCTGCAGCATGAGGTGGCGGCGGAAACCCTGCGGCTGTGCCGGAGCAACTATCTGAACACCTGCATCGAGACCTCGGCCTTCGCCCCCTGGGAGCATCTGTGGCAGGTGGCCCAGTATTGCCACACGGTTTTTGTGGATTTGAAGCACATGGACAGCGCCAAGCATCAGGAGCTGACGGGGGTTCCCAACGAACTGATTTTGGAAAACATCCGTCGGCTGTGCCGGGAATTGCCGAAACGGGGGGGAAAAGTGATTGTGCGGATGCCCCTGGTGCCCGGATACAACGACGACGACCAGGCGGTGGCCGCCGGGGCGCGCTTCGTGGCGACCCTGGACAATACCCCCGAGCTCAACCTGCTGCCCTACCATAACTTGGGGGAGAGCAAGTACGAAATGATCGGGGCTGACTATGGTCTGCACCACGTGGAGAGCCGGAAACGGAGAGACCCCAGGCTGCTGGAGATCCAAAGCCTGTGCCAGGCCCAGGCCCCGGCCAACCGGGTGAGCCTGGGGGGAGACGCCATCGAACTGCAATAAGAAAAATCCCACGGAGAAGAGAATCCGTGGGATTTTTTGCGGCTGCATGTCATGGGGGAAGAGAATGGGTTTGCGCGATACATCATCCCTGGGCCTTTTGGGAGACAAGATGGGGAGATGGGGGGATACATTGGAAGATCAGGGGGGTAATCTCCTCGGCGATCTCCCGGGCGGGACGGTCAGGGGTTTCGGTTAGCCACTGGGCTACCAGGGAGAGCAGCCCACCGGTGAAAAAACGGGCAATCAGGTCGGTGTCCCGGGCGGAGAGCTCTGGATGGGGATCTTTTAGGCGTTCCTTTAAGAGGCGGGTAAACTCCTGCTGGAAGAGTTGGCGGGCCGAGGCGTTTTTGGGGTCTGAGAAAAGGAGGACGAAGACCTGTTTGTTGCGCTGGAAGTATTTCAGGGTGCGGTAGATGCTGCGCTGAAACCGGGAATAAAAGGCGTTGTTTTTGCTGTTTTGAAAGGAAAACAGCTCCTCCATCAGCTCTTGCACGCCGAAGAGGAGAAGGTGGGTTTTGTCTTCAAAGTGGGCGTAAAAGGTGGAGCGGTGGAGGCCGGCGCGCTGGCAGATGTCTTTTACGCGGACTTCGTCAAAGGTTTTTTCGTGGAGAAGCTCGGTCAGCGCGGCCAGCAGCATGGCGTGGGTGCGCTGAATCCGGGGGTTCTCGGGTTGTTTTCGTTCCATAGGCGGCCTCCTGGGGAAGATGAGGAAGGGATTTTTTACGGTTCTATTGTATCCTCGCGGGGAAAGACTGTCAAGAATTGGGCGGCGAGGTGGAAGTTTATCGTGGCAAAAGGGGGTAGCGATGACTTTCTACCTGCCGATATTCCATATCGCCCCCTCATCAGTCACCTTCGGTGACAGCTTCCCCCCGAGGGGAAGCCTGCGTGCTTAGCTACGTTGGGGGGTGTGGACTAAAAACGGCGATTTGGCACAAAAAAAGATGGGAAAGAGAGGGATTTTTTATTTGTCGGATTTCAAAAAATGGTTGACAGAGAGGGGGTTCTGTAGTAGTATAAAGGAGCGCCTGAATGGGCGCAGTCTGCGATGATGCGGGAGATTGCTCCAAAAGGAGGTAACTTCCGCGGAGTATGTCCGTGAATCGGGCGGCTGGGGAATCTGCTGCATGGCGTATATCGCCATGACAGGAGAGGAATAAGCCGGCGAACTATGCCGGTTTTCTTCATGCTTATGGAGTGATACGCACGGTTAAGTGTATCGGATTCCCCACCGTACGGAGCGTGGCAGAAACAATGACACTTCGTATGTTTTTTAGGAGGAAAGCAACAACATGGCACAGAACGAAATGATTCGGATCCGACTGAAGGCCTATGACCATCAGCTTATCGACCAGAGCGCAGAGAAGATTGTGGAAACCGCCAAGAGAAACGGCGCCACCGTCTCCGGCCCCATCCCCCTGCCCACCAAGAAGGAAGTGGTCACCATCCTTCGGGCCGTCCACAAATATAAGGACAGCCGTGAGCAGTTCGAGCGCCGCACCCACAAGCGCCTGATCGACATCAACAACCCCAACCCCAAGACTGTGGAGGCGCTGATGAGCCTGGACCTGCCCGCCGGCGTGGAGATCGAGATTAAACTTTGATCGGCCCGGCACACTTTATTACTTTGTGTACCCGCTGCCTGTCGCCTTATCGTAAGACAGGCGGGTCATGTTGACAAACCAATGGCAGCCCAATGGCCACGTTTGCCAACCAATAACCTACTTTAAGGAGGAAAACCAACATGGAAAAGGCCATCATCGGCAGAAAGATCGGCATGTCCCAGATCTTTGACGAAGCCGGTAAGGTCATCCCGGTCACTGTCATCGAAGCAGGTCCCTGCGTCGTGGTGCAGAAGAAGACCGAGGAGAAGGACGGCTACAACGCCGTGCAGCTGGGCTTCCAGGACATTGCGGAACGGAAGCTCACCAAGCCGGAACAGGGTCACCTGAAGAAGGCAGAAGTCCCCATGAAGAAAGTGCTCAAGGAATTCAAGCTGAACAAGGCAGCTGAGATGAACGTGGGTGACGAGATCAAGGCTGACACCTTTGCCAAGGGCGATCACATCGATGTGACCGGCATCAGCAAAGGTAAGGGCTACCAGGGCGTCATCAAGCGCTGGAACGCCGGCCGCGGTCGTATGACCCACGGCGGCGGCCCCGTCCACCGTCACGCAGGCTCTATGGGCTCCGGTACCGATCCTTCCCGGATCTTTAAGGGCAAGATCGGCGCAGGTCACATGGGCGCTGAGCAGGTCACCGTCCAGAACCTGGACGTGGTGAGCGTGGACCCCGAGTTTAACCTGATCGCTGTCTGCGGCGCCGTGCCCGGCCCCAAGGGCGGTATCGTCTATCTGAAGTCCACCGTCAAGACCATCCGCGAGAAGAAGGGCGAAGCCGGCACCAGCGTCAACCCGCAGAAGGCTTCCGCACGTGCCAACCCCCAGAAGGCATCCGCCAGAAACCGGTAAGGAAAGGAGAGTTTGAGAAATGCCTAAAGCAAATGTCTATAATATGGCTGGCCAGCAGGTCGGCGAGGTGGAACTCTCCGAGGGCGTTTTCGGCGTAGAACCCAATGAGCCCGCCGTCCATGCCGTCGTGGTGAATCACCTGGCAAACTGCCGTCAGGGTACCCAGAGCGCCCTGACCCGCGCCGAAGTTTCCGGCGGCGGCAAGAAGCCCTGGAGACAGAAAGGAACCGGCCACGCCCGTCAGGGCAGCACCCGTGCGCCCCAGTGGACCCACGGCGGCATCGTGTTCGCGCCCAAGCCCAGAGATTACAGCTATCGTGTCAACCGCAAGCTGAAGAGACTGGCTCTGAAGTCCGTCCTCTCCGCCAAGGCCGCCAGCGGCGACCTGCTGGTTGTGGATAACCTGGCTCTGGATGCCATTAAGACCAAGAGCATCCGGTCCTTCCTGGATGCAGTGAGCGCCGGCAAGACCGTTCTCGTCACCCCCGAGGTCAACGAGAATGTGTACAAGTCCGCACGGAACATCCCCGGTGTCTCCACCACCACCGCCAAGATCCTCAGCGTCTATGACATTGTCAACGCCGAGAAGCTGGTCATCGACCAGAAGGCGCTGGCTATCATCGAGGAGGTGTTCGCATGAAGACAGCATACGACATCATCAGACGCCCTGTGATCACCGAGCAGTCTATGGCCGATACCGAGAACAAGAAGTACGTCTTCGAAGTGGCCAAGGACGCCACCAAGATCGACATCGCCAAGGCCGTGGAAGAGGTCTTCGGTGTGAAGGTCGTCAAGGTCAACACCCTGCGTGTGACCGGTAAGCTCAAGCGCACCGGCCGTTATCCCGCCGGTCGTCGCCCCAGCTGGAAGAAGGCAGTGGTTACCCTGTCTGAGGATTCCAAGTCCATCGAGTTCTTCGAAGGAATGGCATAAGGAGGTTAATGCACTATGGCTATTAAGAGCTACAAGCCCACAACGCCTGCCCGCCGCAACATGACGGTCTCCGCGTTTGAGGGCATCGAGAAGAAGGCCAAGCCGGAGCGTAGCCTGACTGAGACTCTGAAGAAGAACGCAGGACGCAACAGCTACGGCAGAATCACCGTCCGTCATCGCGGCGGCGGCAACAAGCGCAAGTATCGTATCATCGACTTCAAGCGCAACAAGCTGGATATGGCCGCTACGGTCCTCCGGCTGGAATATGACCCCAACCGCAGCGCCAACATCGCCCTGGTCCAGTATGAGGACGGCGAGAAGAGATACATCCTGGCTCCCGTTGGCCTGAAGGCCGGCGACCAGGTCATCTCCTCCACCAGCGCTGACATCAAGCCCGGCAACTGCCTGCCCCTGGCAAACATCCCCACCGGCACCATCATCCACAACATTGAGCTGTATCCCGGCAAGGGCGGCCAGTTGGTCCGTTCCGCCGGCACCTCCGCTCAGCTGATGGCCAAGGAGGGCGACCAGGCCCAGATCCGTATGCCCTCCGGTGAGGTCCGTATCATTCGGCTCAACTGCAAGGCTTCCATTGGTCAGGTTGGCAACATCGACCACGAGAACATCTCCATCGGTAAGGCCGGCCGCAAGCGTCACATGGGCTGGAGACCCACCGTCCGTGGCTCCGTCATGAACCCCAATGACCACCCCCATGGCGGCGGTGAAGGTAAGTCCCCCGTGGGCCGTCCCGGCCCTGTTACCCCCTGGGGCAAGCCTGCTATGGGTTATAAGACGCGCAAGACCAAGAACCGCACTGACAAGTTTATTGTCAAGCGCCGCAACGCGAAGTAAGGAGGAGGCAGTAAAACTATGAGCAGAAGCATCAAGAAAGGCCCGTTTTGCGCCCCCGAGCTTCTTAAGCGGGTCAAAGAAATGAACGAGTCCGGCGACAAGAAGGTGCTCAAGACCTGGAGCAGAGCCTCCACGATCTTCCCCGCTTTCGTCGGTCACACCATCGCCGTGCACGATGGCCGGAAGCACGTGCCCGTCTATGTCACCGAGGACATGGTCGGCCACAAGCTGGGTGAGTTCGCTCCCACCCGCACCTTCCGCGGCCACGCCGGCAGCAAGACTGGTAAGTAAGGAGGAGAGAGAACATGGTAGCAAAA
>JALERU010000033.1 GCA_022764045.1 Clostridiales bacterium
GCGACTTCAGGACAAGTGCAACAGAGAGATACCGCCCGGCTCCGGCCGGGTAAGGGTGGAAAGGTGAGGTAAGAGCTCACCCGCCGGCGCGGAAGTGTCCGGTGCTGTAAACTCTATTCGGAGCAACACCGTGGAGGGGAATGTGACCGGCCCGGTCTCCCCGGGGAGGTGGCTGGAGCGTGCCGGCAACGGCACGCCAAGATAGATGGCTGTCAAAACAGAACCCGGCTTACAGGCTTACTTGCACCAAACACCCTTTGAAAGGCCCACGCGGCCTCTGTTCCGGCAGGGGCCTGGTGGGCTTTTTGAAGGGGGCAGAAAAACCCATGACCTGAAGGAGGAGCGCAATGAGCTTACCTGTCATCACCATTTCCAGAGAATACGGCTCCGGCGGCCGGGCCATCGGCGAGCGGCTGGCCAAGGAGCTGGGCATCCCCTTTTATAACAAGGAGCTCATCCTCATGGCCGCCAAGGAGAGCGGCCTGTCGGAGGAGTACATCAAGAAAACCGAGCAGATGAAGTCCACCAGCTTCCTTTACGGCCTGTACATGGGGGCCCAGCAGCTGCCCATGAACGACCAGATCTTCCTGGTGCAGAGCAAGATCATCCGTCAGGTGGCCGAGGAGGGCCCCTGCGTCATCGTGGGCCGCTGCGCCGACTATGTGCTGCGGGAGCGGAAGGACCTCATGAGCGTTTTCATCCATGCCCCCCTGGAGTTCCGGGCCCAGCGGGCCACCAAGGTCTATGAGAAAGAGGCCGGCAACATGATGGACTTTGTGCGGAAAAAGGACAAGAAACGGGCCTCCTTCTATAACTATTTCTCCCAGAACAAGTGGGGCGACGCCCGCCACTATCATCTGGCCGTCAGCAGCGTCTATGGCGTGGATTTCGCCGTGGAGGTTCTCAGGCATGCTGCGATGTCCTTCCCGGGAGGGTCGGAAGTATGAGCGGTGAGCCCCAGCCGGCCCAAGAAAACAAGATGGGCGTCATGCCCGTGCACCGTCTGCTGCTGACCATGTCGGGGCCCATGATGATCTCCATGTTCATCCAGGCCCTGTACAACGTGGTGGACAGCATGTTCGTCTCTTACATCAGCGAGGCGGCCCTGACCGCCGTCTCCCTGGCCTACCCCATGCAAAACCTGATGATCGCCGTGGCAACGGGCACCGGGGTGGGGATCAACGCCTTGCTCTCCCGGAACTTGGGGGAGAAAAACTTCGCCATGGCCAACCGCACCGCCAGCAACGCCATCTTTTTGGGGCTGGTGAGCAGCGTGGTCTTCGCCCTCATCGGGATTTTCGGGTCAAGGATCTATTTTGCCGCCCAGGTGACGGACCCGGAGATCATCGCCCTGGGCCAGGACTATCTCTCCATCATTATGCTCCTGGCCATCGGCTGCTTTGGGCAGGTCCTCCTCTCCCGGCTGCTCCAGTCCACGGGGAAGACCTTTTACAGCATGGTTATCCAAATGGTGGGCGCGGGGCTGAACATTGTCCTGGACCCCATCATGATCTTCGGCCTCTTTGGCTTCCCCCGGCTGGGGGTGGCGGGGGCCGCTTGGGCCACGGCCATCAGCCAGCTGGTGGGCACCGGCCTGGGGGTCTATTACAACCTGCGGAAAAACCCGGAGGTGAAGCTCTCCCTGCCGGACATGCGCCCCAGCAAGCCGGTCATCATCCGCATTTACAGCGTGGGCGTGCCCTCCATCCTCCTCCAGACAGTGGCCTCCCTGCTGATCTTCGGCCTGAACCAGATTTTGGTCACCTTTTCCGAGACGGCCACGGCGGTGTACGGCGTGTACTTTAAGCTCCAGGGCTTCGCCTTCCTGCCCATCATCGGCATGAACAACGGCATGGTGCCCATCATCGCCTATAACTACGGGGCGAGAAAGCCCGACCGCATTCTGCAGACCATCCGGCTGGCCATCACCTACGCCGTGTGCATCATGGTGGTGGCGGTGATCCTCTTCCAGGTGTTCCCGGTGCAGCTGCTGGGCTTCTTCCAGGCCTCCCAGGAGATGCTGGCCATTGGCGTGCCCGCCTTGCGCACCCTCAGCCTGTGCTTCCTCATCGGCGGCTTTACCATTGTCTCCTCCTCGGTCTTCCAGGCCCTGGGGAAGGGGCTTTTGAGCATGTCCATCTCGGTCTTCCGCCAGCTGGTGCTGGTGCTCCCCCTGGCCTATGTCTTCTCCCTGACCGGAAAGCTGGAGATGGTCTGGTGGGCCTTTCCCGTGGCGGAGGTCCTGGCGGGCATCCTGGCGGGGGTCTATCTCCGGCGGGCCTACCTGCGGGTGATCCTCCCTCTGGCCCAGCAGGATTACCGCTTTTGAAGAGAAAAAAGGAAGAACTCGGATACAGTAGAAAAAATACAGTATAAAACATGAGAATTTAGTTAATTGATCCGATTTATTTTGTTGAAATAAGGCAGTATCATTAAACATGTAGGCGAGTGGAGGAATGACAGGAGGATGGTTGCAAAAGAAATTTTTCTTTCTTTCGTTAGTTTCTTTTCATGAGCCTATTATTATTTTGAGAACAATTGTCCCCCTTTGGCGCTGCCAAAAGGGACAGTGTTTTAGCTTGCTCCCCAGGAGCGGGCGATCTTTGTCAGCGAATCTTATTATTATGGAGGTAGATTATCATGCGCGTTCTGAACGAAGAACAGAAGAAGTGGGTTGAAGTTATCGGCGAGTTTGCTAAGAAGGAAATCGAGCCCATCATGCTGGAGTGGGACAAGGTTGTGGATCCTTCCAAGGCTATCCCCTTTGATGCTTATGAGAAGGCTTTCAAGCTGGGCCTGAACTCCTTCGAGATCCCCAAGGAATATGGCGGCAACAAGGTTGACCTGGCTACTGCCGAGGTTATGTACGAAGAGATGGGCTACTATGACGGCAACTTCGCTTCCGTCATGCAGACCACCAACCTGGCTCTGAAGCCCATCCTGATCGGTGGCACCCCCGAGCAGGTTCAGTACTTCTCCAAGCACATCCTGGAAGGCAAGGGCTATGGCGCTTTCGCTCTGACCGAGCCCCAGTCCGGTTCCGACGCTTCCAACGTGAAGACCACTGCTGTTAAGGACGGCGACGAGTGGGTCATCAACGGTGAGAAGTGCTTCATCACCAACGGCGGCGAGGCCGACATCGTCTGCGTCTTCGCTTCCACCGATCCCACTGCTGGCACCAAGGGCATCTCCGCTTTCATGGTTCCCACCAGCACCCCCGGCTTCTCTGTCACCAAGTATGAGGACAAGAGCGGCTTCCGTACCATCTCCACCTGCTCCCTGAAGTTCGAGAACGTCCGCGTTCCCGCTTTCAACCTGGTTGGTGGTGAGGCTGGCCTGGGCAAGGGCTTCGGCTTCGCTATGAAGACCCTGGACAAGTCCCGTGCTTGCGTCGGCGCTCTGGCAGTCGGTATCGCTCGTCGTGCTCTGGACGAAGCCATCGCTTTCGTCAAGGAGAGAGTCACCTTCGGCGCTCCCGTTTCCAAGCGTCAGGGCATCCAGTGGATGATCGCTGACATGGCCACCAAGATCGAGGCTTCCCGTCAGCTGGTTTCCCACGCCAACTACCTGCAGAGCCAGGGCCTGCCCTTCTCCACTGAGGCTGCTATGTCCAAGATGTTTGCTACCCAGTCCGCTATGGAAGTCTGCACCGACGCCATCCAGCTGATGGGCGGCAAGGGCTACATGAAGGAAGACTGCGTTGAGAAGCTGTTCCGCGACATCAAGGCTTACTGCATCTTCGAGGGCACCAACCAGATCCAGAAGATCGTCATCTCTGGCGCTGTTCTGTCCGGCAAGAAGCACTAATTCCTTACTTGCTTTTTCTGTTCGCACGAAAACGTGTCTAAAAAAGACCCAGCCGTTTATTCGGCTGGGTCTTTTTGGCGTCTCAGGGGGCTGATACGAAAACTCGTTAAAAAACTTTCGTTTTTTATAGCGCGAAGCGCGTCGAGTTTTGTATGAGACGGGGCGGTGCGAAGCAGCGCCAGCACGCGTAGCGTGCGTGTTTCAAATGAAAGAATTTCATTTGAAATTAGTATGAGGTTCCGAAGGTCCGTCACCCTTTCGGGCGATTTACAAGGGCAGAATTTCTGGTACAATAGAGAAAAAATGGCACACAAAGGAAGGTTTCATCAGGGGGGACCCCCCTGATTCCCTTCCCCATCTGGGGAAGGGAATGTCCTTCCGGTTATTGTTTTAGAGGAGGGAGGCGAAGCAATGGCAGCGAAGGACAAGACGGTGGTGGAGCCCTATAGCCTCTCCTGCGCCTTGCGGGAGGGGATGGCGGAATACAAATTCCTCTACGTCACCGCCCAAACCGGCTGGGGCAAGACCACGGGGGTGCGCTGGCACTTCCGCACCCGCCGCCACACCTACGCCAGCCTGTGGGACGAGGACGCCCTGGACAAGGCGGAGGGAGACACCACCGGCCTTGTGATCCTGGATGACTGCCACCGGCTGGCCGACCGGCCCGAGGGACAGGCCCGCCTGGTGGCCTTTCTGCGGGGGGTGAGGGAGCGGGGCCACGTGGTGCTGCTCAGCCGGGCGCCCCTGCCGGAGTGGCTCTTGCCCTTCCACCTGAGCGGCCTGCTGACAGTCATCCACGACACGGCTTTCCAACTGGGGATGGAGGACGTGGCCAATCTGGCGGCCAGCGTGGGGCTGAAGCTGTCCCAGGAGGACGTGCTCCGCCTGCACCGGGAGAGCCGGGGCTTCCCCGTGGCGGTGAAGATCCTCTGCCTCCAGCTGGCGGAGGGAAAACCGCTGACCACCGAGACGGTGCACAGCGGCTACCGGCAGATTTTTGCCTACTTCGACCAGCGGCTGCTCAGCGATTGGGACAGCAAGATCCGCCGCCTGCTGCTGTCCGTCTCCTTTTTTGAACGCTTCACCGTGGAGCTGGCCCAGGTGGTCACCGGCGACAGCCAGGCGGAGCAGACCCTGGAGCATCTACTCCAGATCAGCAGCTTTTTGGATACCGAGGGCGAGGCGTACAGGATCCGCTACCCGCCCCTCCGGGCCTATCTCCAGCACAAGGCGGAGACCACCTGGAGCCGCCAGGAGCGGGACGCCCTGTATTCCAACGCCGGGATGTACTTCCAGCTCCGGGGGGATCTCCCCGCCGCCCTGGACTGCTACGCCAAAAACGGCAACCACGCCAAGGTGTCCGAACTGCTCACAGAGCATGCCAGGCTCCACCCCGGCCACGGGTCTTACTACCAGCTGCGGGGCTACTACCGCAGCCTGCCGGAGCGGGAGATTTTGGCCTCCCCGGCGCTGATGAGCGGCATGAGCATCCTCTGCTCCCTGACCTTCGACGTGGCGGGGGCGGAAAAGTGGTACAACGCCCTGGTCGCCTATGCCGCGCGCCTCAACCGCCGGACCCACGACGATCGGGAGGTCTGGGGCATGGTCCGCTATCTGGACATCGCCCTGCCCCACCGGGGGAGCGTCAACCTCAAGGACATTCTCCTCACGGCGGCGGACCAGCTCAAGGGGGGCGGCATCCGCCTGCCGGAGTTCTCGGTCACCAGCAACCTGCCCAGCGTCCTCCGAGGCGGCAAGGATTTCTCCGCCTGGGTCCCCAAGGACCGCCTGCTGTACAACACCATCCGCCTGCCGGTGGAGGCGGTGCTGGGCCGGTCCGGCGTGGGGATAGGGGAGGTCGCCCTGGCGGAGAGCCGCTACGAAAAGGGGGAGGACATCACCGACGCCTTTCTCACCCTTACCTCCCGGCGCATGGAGATCCAGCGCAAGGGCGCGCCGGAGATCGAGTTTGTCCTCATGGCCCTGCTGGCCAAGTGCCAGTGCGACCGGGGGAACGTGGAGCAGGCCGTGCAGGATCTGACCGCCTTCCGCACCCGGATGGAGGAAGAGGGACAGCGCCAGCTCCTGCCCAATCTGGACGCCATGCTGTGCCGCCTGGCCCTGCTGCGGGGCGGGGAGTACGCCCACCGGTGGCTGGTGGAGCAGGCCCCGGATGAAAACGACTTTTTCATCATGGAGCGCTACCGCTACCTGACCAAGGCCCGGTGCTATCTCCAGCGGCGGGAGTTCCTTTCCGCCCTGAACCTGTTGGGCCGCCTGCTGGAGTATTTCACCCAGTACGACCGGACCCTGGACCGGATCGAAACCCTCCTCCTGCTGGCCGTCTGCCGCCACCGTATGGAGGCCGAGGACTGGCGGGAACACCTCACCGCCGCCCTGGCTCTGGCGGAGCCCTGCGGCTATGTCACCGTCTTCGCCCACGAGGGCGCGGCCCTGCTGCCCCTGCTCCAGGGGCTGAACCTGGAGGGCGACCTGCCCGGAACCATCCTCCAGCGGACACGGGCCTACGCCGCCCTGTACCCCGACTATCTGGCCCCCACCGGCTCGGCCACCATCGAGGAGCTGACCAAACGGGAGCTGGAGGTGCTTCGGCTCATGTGCCGGGGTAAAACCGGCGGGGATATCCGGGAAATTTTATGTATTTCCGACAACACCCTGAAAACCCACAGCCGAAAGCTGTTCAAAAAGCTGGGGGTCAGCAGCCGGACCGAGGCCGTTGCCGCCGCCGAAAAACTGCATTTGAATTAGGAGGAGACGGTATCCATGAAGAAACGTGTTTTAAGCCTTGCGCTGGCGTTGATGATGTGCTTGACGCTGCTGCCCACAACAGCTTGGGCGACGGAAACATCTGAAAATATCTCTGAACAGCCATTTGCCGATGCAAGCTGTGTCTGCCCAGTGCAGGATCTGATCGATACCCCTCCAGAGGAGAATGGCATCACAGCGGACAATGTCGGGGATGGTGCGGACGAACCTATGCTGTTGGTGGATGAGAATGCGGTTACCACATTTGCGGGTTTGCAGGATGCAATCATCAATGCCAATGGCACAAAAGAAACTCCTGCCGTCATTACCATTTCAGGGAGCGTTTCTGTGACAGCGACCCTCGCAATCAACAACAAGCATATCAAGTTGACCGGAGGCACTTTGACCTGCTCCAGTCTAAACGCGCATATGTTTACGATCACCAACGGTGGAAGCCTGACCCTTGAAAATATTGCACTGGACGGCACATGTCATGGTACAGACCAGGCGGAAAAAGCAAACTGTAATCTTGTGAATATAGGTGCCGGTGAGCTGATTCTCAACGACGGGGCGATCCTGGAGAACAACAGTGATACCGCGATCTACATGAATAACGGTGCTACCCTGACGATGAACGGCGGTGAAATTCGGAACAACTCGGATACGCGGGACAGTGGCTGCGGCGCCGCCATTTATACACCGGATTCTGTTTCGGATAATGCCCGTCCCACCATCAACATCAAGGGCGGCAAGATTACTGGTAACTCCGTTGGCGGCAATGGCGGAGCGATCTATCTCAGCAGTTACTGCAATTTGAACATCACCGGCGGCGAGATCACCGGCAACTCCGCGGGCGGTTCTGGCGGCGCAATTTATATCAGGAAATACTTCACCGGCAACACAGACCCTATCTCCATTACCGGCGGAACCATCAAAGACAACACGGCGGGGGAAGGCCGTAAGGGCGCCAACATCTATACACAGAGAGATATTGAGCTCGGCCCGGACGCCAATATCCCCAGCGGGATTTACCTGTATTACATCAGCGGGGAAGCCAGTAAGCTGCTGCTGACCGGTACACCCAAAAACACCGTGGGGCTTGAGTCCCTTGGTGCAAATGCAAACTGGTTCTCCGTGGTCAAAATGAAAGGTGAAAACGACACTGTAAGTAAAGAAACATTTGCAAAGCTTACCATGGTAGACCCGGAGCAAAGCCTTGTTCTGGCCGATGACGGTATAGTACACATCGGCAATCCTACCAGTGGAGATTACCCGTTGAATTTTACTTACACAGTCTGGAACGGGAACTTCGGTTCAAACACCGGTATCGTTGGCAGCCAGTCCGGTAAGGGGTGGACGTGGGATGCAGGAAAACGGACGCTGACCATTACAGAGGATGTTCAGGCAATCGCCTCGGGGATAACAATGGCGCTCTCTCTGCCAGAGGATAGCAAACTGGTCATTGGCGAGGGGAAGACACTGACAGTGGAGAGCCCCGATTGGTATGCGCTCCACTGTCGGGGGGCGTTGGATATCTCGGGGAAGGGAATCATCTCCACGGTCTCCGGCGACAGCTATACGGGAGGAATCCTATCTGGCGGAACAATGACCGTATCAGATACCAAATTAGAGCTGACGGGGACGTCAAATTACTTCCTTTATTCAGAGGAAGACCTGTCATTAGAAAACTGCGAGGTTTCAGTGCACAGCAAAAAATCGGATGTTCAACCTGATAGTTTAGATGTATATGGCATTACCGCTTACCGTAATTTCAGTGCGAAAAACTGCAAGATTGATGTCCAACTGGAGATCGCCGACACCTGCACAACAAGCAAAAAAGAGGCCAATGTTTGTGGCATTGTGGCAGGAACAGGATATATTTCTCTTTCTGGAAGCAATGTAAAGGTCAATACAAAAAATAGTTCTCCAGACACTTCCGCATACAACTATAGTATCGTAAGTTATGGTGGGGACATTTCCGTTACGGACGGAAGCCAGATTATTGTTACCGCTGCGGAGAGTACAGAGACACTGGGGATTGTCGGCATTAGAGAAGTAACGGTTGACAGCAGCGCGGTTACGGTGACGGCAACCACTTCTTCAAAGATAGAGGGCGCTTATGCGCTGGAGATGCTTTCCTACGGTGGCTTCACTCTGAACGATGTTGAGGTGATTCAGGGGAAGGAGCTGATTTCCGGCGATCACGGTACTGATGATTACGAAGCAGTTATCACCCAAGGCATCGATACCGATGGAAATGCCTCCTATACTGGAACAGGTGGCACTTCCATCATTGGACCCCGTGTCACCAATGTGGCCCTCGACAAGAACACTCTTGACCTGACCATAGGCGACAGCGAAGCATTGACGGCTGAGATTGCCCCAGCCAATGCCGCCATTCAAGATGTCACCTGGTTTTCCAGCGATGAAACTATCGCCACCGTCGACGCCAGCGGCGTGGTGACCGCCCTCAAAGCCGGCATTGCTACCATCACCGCCACGGCAGATGGCGAAACCGCCACCTGCACCGTCACAGTCACCAAGCCCACCTCCGGCGGCGGCTCCTCCTCCGGCGGCACCACCACCTACCCCATCACCACAGACGACCCGCCCCACGGCACCGTGAAGGCCGATCCCCAGCGGGCCAAGGAGGGGACCACCGTCACCCTTACCGTCACCCCCGAGGAGGGCTACACCATCGACGACGTGACCGTTACCGACCAGGACGGCAAGGAAATCCCCGTCACCGACCAGGGCGACGGCAAATACACCTTCCCCATGCCCGCCGGTAAGGTCACCGTCAGCGCCTCCTTCACCAAGGGCGATACCGGCTACGCCCACTGCCCCAAGGACGAGACCTGCCCCATCTGGCCCTTCACCGACGCCAGCCCCACGGCCTGGTATCACGACGGCGTCCACTACTGCTTGGATCACGGCCTCATGGGAGGATATCCCGGCAGCCTCTTCGGCCCCGACGACGCCACCACCCGGGGCATGATCGTCACCATCCTCTACCGTTTGGAGGGAGAACCCGCTGCCGGCAGTTCCGACTTTACCGATGTGCCCGCCGGCCAGTATTACACCGACGCGGTGGCCTGGGCCGCCGCCAACGGCATCGTGAACGGCTACGGCGACGGCGCCTTCGGCCCCGAGGACCCCATCGCCCGGGAGCAGATGGCGGCCATCCTGTACCGCTATGCCGCCTACAAGGAATATGACGTGACCGCTCGGGGGGATCTGTCCGGTTATACCGACGCCGACCAGATCAGCCCCTATGCGATGGATGCCATGGCTTGGGTCAACGGGGAAGGCATCCTCGCCGGCACCAGCGCCACCACCCTGGACCCCGCCGGCACCACCACCCGCGCCCAGTCGGCAACCATCCTGATGCGCTGCTGTGTGAACGTGATGAAGTGAAACCGGGGGTCGAGTCCCCATAAGAACCTTGCGAGAGGCCTGCGCCGATGGTGCAGGCCTCTTTTGCGGGGCGGGGGAGGGGATAGCCTGCGCCGTGAAATCCGCAACGCCCACTCCAACCACCCCACTTTCATTTGACACGGGCCCCCTGTGGTTGTATAATAAAATACCAAACTTTGCAGGTGCTGCCTGCCCGTTTCTTTGGAATTTACGCAGCGTCTTAACTTAATTTTGGAGTGATGATGATGTCGAAATATTTTGGAACTGACGGCTTCCGAGGGGAAGCCAACGTAACCCTCACCGTGGACCACGCCTTCCAGGTGGGGCGGTTTCTGGGCTGGTATTACAGCCAGGACCACAAGGCCCAGATTGTGATCGGCAAGGACACCCGCCGGTCCAGCTATATGTTTGAGTGCGCCCTGGCGGCGGGGATCACGGCCTCGGGGGCGGACGCCTGCCTGATGCACGTGACCACCACCCCCAGCGTGTCCTATATCTCCAAGGTGGACGAATTTGACTGCGGGATCATGATCTCCGCCAGCCACAACCCCTTCCACGACAACGGTTTGAAGCTCATCAACCGCCACGGGGAGAAGATGGAGCAGGAGGTCATCGACGAGATCGAGAAGTACCTGGACAGCGGCGGGACCCTGCCCTATGCCACCGGGGAGCATATCGGCCGGGTGATTGACTACGCCTCCGGCCGGAACCGCTACATCGGCTACCTCATCAGCCTGGCCACCCACTCCTACAAGGACATGAAGGTGGCCCTGGACTGCGCCAACGGCAGCGCCTGGATGATCGCCAAGAGCGTCTTTGAGGCCTTGGGAGCCGAGACCTATGTCCTCAGCAACACCCCCAACGGCCTGAATATCAACGAAGGCTGCGGCTCCACCCACATCGAGCAGCTGCAAGCCTATGTGAAGGAAAACAACATGGACATCGGCTTTGCCTTTGACGGCGACGCCGACCGCTGCCTGGCCGTGGACGAAAAGGGCAACCTGGTGGACGGCGACGGCATCCTGTACATCTACGGCACCTACATGAAGGAGCGGGAGAAGCTGGCCAACAACACCATCGTCACCACCGTCATGTCAAACTTCGGCCTGTACAAGGCCCTGGACGCCCTGGGGATCAACTACGAAAAGACCGACGTGGGCGACAAGTACGTCTATGAAAACATGCGGGCCAACGGCCACCTCATCGGCGGCGAGCAGTCCGGCCACATCATCTTTGGCAAGTACGCCAACACCGGCGACGGCATCCTCACGGCCATCAAGCTCATGCAGGCCATGCTCAGCCGGAAGCTCCCCCTGTCCAAGCTGACCCAGGACCTGAAGATCTATCCCCAGGTACTGAAAAACGTGCGGGTCCAGGACAAGGAGCGGGCCCTGAACGATTTCGCCGTCCAGAACGCCGTGCGGGAGGTGGCGGAAAAGCTGGGGGACCAGGGCCGCATCCTGCTGCGCAAGAGCGGCACCGAGCCCGTGCTCCGGGTGATGGTGGAGGCCCCCACCAACGAGATGTGTGAGGAACATGTGGACGCGGTCATCGCCGTGATGCACCAGCGGGGCCTGGTGGTGGAGGGGAAGAAATAAGATGCTGACCATTTCTGACCTGCTTGATTTGAACGACACCATCGCCGCCTCCCTTTTTGCCGGCAAGACCTACCCCTGGGAGGTCCTGGGAGAGCTCAGCGACTACATTGTGGAGCTGGGCGCCACCCTCTCCTCGGAGGAGTTTGACCACCCCGCCGAGGACGTGTGGATCGCCAAGGACGCCAAGGTCTTCCCCTCGGCTTACATCGGCGGCCCCTGCATCATCGACCACGGGGCGGAGGTCCGCCACTGCGCCTTCATCCGGGGCAGCGCCATCGTGGGGAAAAAGGCCGTGGTGGGGAACTCCGTGGAGCTGAAAAACGTGGTCCTCTTCGACTACGTCCAGACCCCTCACTACAACTACGTGGGGGACTCCGTCTTGGGCAGCCACGCCCACATGGGGGCGGGGTCCATCACCTCCAACGTGAAGAGCGACAAGACCTTAGTGGTCATCCGGGAAGGGGAGGAGCGCCTTCCCACCGGACGGAAAAAGGTGGGAGCCATTTTGGGCAACTATGTGGAGGTGGGCTGCAACAGCGTCCTCAACCCCGGCACGGTGATCGGCCCCCACAGCAACGTCTATCCCACCTCCAGCGTGCGGGGGACCATCCCCCCCAACCACATTTACAAAAACGAGAAGGAGATCGTCTCCAAAAATTAAACCAAGGCAAGAGAGAGAAGAAGACCCATGAACCAATTCCCTGCAAAGAACCTATTTATCCTGTTTTTAACTGCCTTTATCTGGGGCACGGCCTTCGTGGCCCAGGCGGTGGGTATGGACCACATTGGTCCCTTTACCTTCAATGCCGTCCGCTCCCTGGTGGGCGGCATTGCCCTGATCCCCGTGATCCTGGTGTTCAACCGCGTTAAGAGCCAGGAGCGCCGCCAGGCGGAGCGGGCCAACCGAAAAACCCTGCTCCTGGGCGGCTTGGCCTGCGGCCTGGCCCTGGGGGTGGCCTCCTGCCTCCAGCAGGTGGGGATTCAATACACCACCGTGGGCAAGGCGGGCTTCATCACCGCCCTGTACATCGTCATCGTCCCCATCCTGGGCCTGTTTTTCCGAAAAAAGGTGGGGGCCAAGCTGTGGATCAGCGTGGTCATCGCCATTGTGGGCCTGTACCTGCTGTGCATGAGCGGCTCCCTGCGGCTGGAGAAGGGGGACTTTTTGGTCCTCCTGTGCGCCCTGGCCTTTTCGGTGCACATTATGGTCATCGACTACTTCAGCCCCAAGGTGGACGGGGTGCAGATGTCCTGCATCCAGTTCTTCGTGGCGGCCCTTTTCTCCGGCGTGTGCATGCTGGCGGGAGAGGGCGTCCCCGACCCCCACGCGGTGGCCATCTCCTGGATGCCCATCCTCTACGCCGGCGTCCTGTCTTCCGGGGTGGCCTATACCTTGCAAATCATCGGCCAGAAGGGGGTCAACCCCACCGTGGCCAGCCTGGTGCTCAGCCTGGAGTCGGTGATCTCCGTGCTGGCCGGCTGGGTGCTGCTCCACCAGAGCATGTCCCCCAGAGAGGTCACAGGCTGCCTGTTGATGTTCCTGGCTATCATCCTGGCCCAGCTCCCGGAGCGGAAGAAGAAGGCCCCAGAGAGCGTATGAGAAGGCGAGAGAGGGCATCGCGTCTTCCAGAAAGAACCAACGCCCCCGTTTCCCCTGCGGATTGCAGAAGGGAAACGGGGGCGTTTTTCTCTTTGGCCGGTCCGGACGGTCAGCCTTTTCCCAGGTCCTTTTTCATGATGCTGGGGAAGCAGTCCACCTGGAACTGGTCACAGGTGAGGCACCGGGAGATGGCGGGGGCCTGCTGCCGGTCGACCTCCACCCAGCGGTATTTTTCATAGAACTTGGGGACCTTTCCTACCAGCCATAGCTGGTCTGCCCCCCGCTGGGCGGCCTGGTCCTCTGCCAGGGCCAGGAGCATAGCCCCCAACCCCTGGCCCCGCCGGTCCTCTACCACCGCCAGCTGGGCCAGCACGAAGTGGCCCGCCCTTTTTTGCAGGGTGACGGCGGCCAGCAGACGGCCGGTGTCCGCTTCCTCGCACCGCCACATGGCCAGGGTGCCCGGCGGGGTCTCCCGGCTGGGCTTCACCTCCAGGCCGCTGGCCTGGAAGAGGAGGGAGAGGGGATAGAAGTCTTGGGTTTCCAGCACACGATACATGCCGCGTCCTCCTTGCCACTGGTTTGGAAAAACGAGCCCTGGAATTTGCTCCAGGGCTCGTCTGTGCTTATGGTTATGAGAGGGCCAATTAAGCCTGACCCAGCTGCTTTGCGATCTCCTCGGCGAAGTTCTCTTCCTTCTTCTCCAGGCCCTCGCCTCTCTCGAAGCGATGGAAGCCCTTCACCTGGATGGAGCCGCCCACTTCCTTGGCCACGGCAGCCACGTGCTTCTCCACGGAGACCTTGTTCTCCTTGACGAAAGCCTGCTGCATCAGGCAGTTCTCCTCATAGTACTTGCCCAGCTTGCCCATGACGATGCCTTCCTTGACCTTTTCGGGCTTGGCGGCCATCTTGGGGTCGTTGGCCATCATGGCCAGCTGGATCTCCTTCTCCTTGTCCAGGGTCTCCTGGCTCACGTCGGACTTGTCCAGGAAGGCGGGGTTCATGGCGGCGATCTGCATGGCAATGTCCTTGCCCAGCTCGATGACCTTCTCGTTCTCCTCCAGGCCGGCGGAGACCTCCATGTTCAGCAGCACGCCGATGCGGCCGTTCATGTGGTTGTAAGCCACGCTCACGCCGGAGTCATAGCGCTCGAAGCGGCGGATCTTGATGTTCTCGCCGATGGTCAGGATCTTCTCCTGCAGGGCCTGCTCTACGGTCAGGCCGGTCTTGCGGTAGGGCAGGGTCATGAGGGTCTCCATGTCCACGGGGCCCCACTTGCCCACCACGTAGCAGACGTCCTTCACGAACTCCACGAACTTGTCGTTCTTGGCCACGAAGTCGGTCTCGGCGTTGACTTCCACCAGGGCGGCGCCGTCAGCGAAGACTTCGGCGTAAGCCATGCCCTCGGCGGCGATGCGGCCGGCCTTCTTCTGGGCGGCAGCCAGGCCCTTTTCTCTCAGCAGCTCAACTGCCTTATCCATATCGCCGTCGGTCTCAGCCAGAGCCTTCTTGCAGTCCAGCATACCCACGCCGGTCATTTCACGCAGGGTCTTTACGTCAGCAGCAGTAAATGCCATGATAACAAACCTCCAAATTTATTTGATATAGGGTTCCGGTAACGCAAATGCCCGCTGAAAAACGGGCATCCGCGAAAAATCACAAGGTCAGAAATTAAGCCTCGGCGGGGGCTTCCTCAGCGGCAGCGGCCTCAGCGGCGTCGGCGCCCTGCTTGCCCTCCTGGATGGCGTTGGCCATGACGGAGGAGATCAGACGGATGGCGCGGATGGCGTCGTCGTTGCCGGGGATGACGTAGTCGATCTCGTCGGGGTCGCAGTTGGTGTCCACGATGGCCACGATGGGGATGTTCAGCTTGCGGGCCTCATTGATGGCGTTGCGCTCCTTGCGGGGGTCCACCACGAACAGGGCACCGGGCAGGCGCTTCATATCCACCACGCCGCCCAGATACTTCTCCAGCTTGGCGATCTCGCCCATGTGCTTGATGACTTCCTTCTTGGGCAGCATGTCGAAGGTGCCGTCCTCCTGCATCTTCTTGAGCTGGTTCAGGCGGTCCACACGGCCGCGCATGGTCTTGAAGTTGGTGAGCATGCCGCCCAGCCAACGGGCGTTCACATAGAACATACCGCAGCGCTGTGCCTCCTCGCGGATGGCGTCCTGGGCCTGCTTCTTGGTGCCCACGAACAGCAGGCTCTGGCCGTTCTCGGAGAGCTGACGGACGAAGTTATAAGCCTCTTCCAGCTTCTTCACGGTCTTCTGCAGGTCAACGATATAGATGCCGTTGCGCTCGGTGTAAATGTAGGTTGCCATCTTGGGGTTCCAGCGGCGGGTCTGGTGACCGAAGTGCACGCCTGCCTCAAGAAGCTGTTTCATAGATACGACTGCCATTAGTTGTTTCCTCCTGATTGTTTTAGTTGGTACCTCCCAGGCCCTCATCCGCGCGGCCAACCTGCCCGGCAGGCACACGGCCGTTTGTCTGAACCCAGTACGGAATCGGATGATATTTTACCACAAGCTTTTCCAAATTGCAAGGACTTTTTTTCAAATTCAAAGCCCGTAGCCCTGTAAGGTTTGTCGCAAAAATATCGCAGCAATCCCCCCAAGGGATCGTAGTAGCAAGGCTTCCCCATGGGGGGAAGCTGTCAGCGCAGCTGACTGATGAGGGGGCGATGTGGAATATCGGTGGGTAGTGGAATCCCGTTGCCACCTTACGCCGGTGCGGCTATTACCAACGCCGTGGAATCCTCCAGGCTCGCCCTCATCCGACCCGGCCTCCGGCCGGCCCACCTTCAGAGCGAAGGAAGAATTGATTTGATCTCCAACTGTCCCCCGGACAGTTGGACCCCCAGGGGAAGGCGATTGGCAAAGCCTGTATGGCTTATTGTAGAAAACTACCGTAGCAATAACCCCAACGTATCGAAGCACGTAGGCTTCCCCTTGGGGGGAAGCTGGCACCGAAGGTGACTGATGAGGGGGCGATGCGGGATATCGCCGGATAGAAGAATCCCATTCTTCAAAATTCGCAGATGCGGAAAGAGAAACCGCCCCTTCAGAACACAATCGCCACGCTTACCACCGCCCCCACCCGAAAAGTCCATCGAACCGGCCCGAACGATAAAAAATAAATCCCCCCCGTCCCCGCATGAAGAATTTCCCTGCCGGAGATACTGAACACAGCAAACAACGAAAGCGGGGAAACCAACATGGGACGACTGAGCAAGGTAGAGATCAGCGGCGTGAACACCTCCAAGCTGCCGGTGCTCACCCGGGAGGAGGCCAAGGAGCTCTTCCTCCAGGCCCGGGCAGGCAGCGAGGAGGCCCGTCAGACCCTGATCCAGGGGAACCTGCGGCTGGTTCTCAGTGTCATCAAAAAATTCGACGGCCGCAACGAGAACCCGGACGACCTCTTCCAGGTGGGCTGCGTGGGCCTCATCAAGGGCATCGACAACTTCAACGTGGACCTGGACGTCTTCCCCAGCACCTACCTGGTGCCCATGATCGTGGGGGAGATCCGCCGGTATCTCCGGGACAACAGCGCCGTGCGAGTGTCCCGGTCCATGCGGGACACCGCCTATAAGGTGCTCCAGGCCAAGGAAAAATATGTGGCCGACCACCAGCGGGAGCCCACTGTGGAGGAGATTGCCAAAATCCTGGACCTGAAACGGGAGGACGTGGTCTTTGCCCTGGACGCCATCGTGGACCCGGTCTCCCTCTACGAGCCCGTCTACTCCGACGGGGGGGACACCATCTGCGTCATGGACCAGGTGAAGGACCAGAAGAACACTGACGAGACCTGGCTGGAGCAGATCGCCCTAAAAGAGGCCATGGACCGCCTCAGCGACCGGGAGAAGAAGATTTTACGCCTGCGGTTTTTCGAGGGAAAGACCCAGATGGAGGTCTCCGCCCGCATCGGCATCTCCCAGGCCCAGATCTCCCGGCTGGAGAAGAACGCCATCCAGAAGATCAAGAAGGAGCTGTGAGAGAGGAAGCCAGGGCGGACAGGCAGTCCTCCAGGGAGCGGGGGGAGCCCTCCCCCAGCAGGAGGACTGCCCGCAAAACCCGGTTGTCCCGCCGCAGAATCACCGTGGGCAGGCCGACGTTGTTTTGATACCCCAGGGCAAAATCCACCGGCAGAGGGGGCAGGGCCAGGGAGACCTCCGGGACCCCCGCCTTGTGCAGGGCCTTCCGGTCCCGTTGGAGTTCCTCCCGGGCGATGGCCTCCGCCAGCCGGAGGGAGGCGGCGTCGTAGTAATCTGCCAGCAGAAAGACCGGGGCCGACCGGCCGTCGGGGGAAGTCACCTGGGCGGTTTCCTCCCAGTGAATCCTCTCCTCAGCCAGAAAGACCACCGGCCGCCGGCTGCCCGACAGATCGACCTCCTCCACCGTCCACCCGGTGCCCTCGTAAAGGGCCGCCACTGTGGGGAAGGGGAGCGGGGGCGCGGGCGCCTCACCCTCCGGCCCCAGAAGGGAAACCAGGCTGACAACAAGGGCCAGCAAGAGCACCCCTGTTACCACCCGGTGAACCTGGTGCCGGCGGGCGTGGACCTGCCAGGGCTTCCGGTGGTCCAACCCCCGCCCGGCCTGGAGGGCCTTCCGCAGCCGGTGGTAGTGCAGGCTGCGGGCCAGACGGGAGCCAAAGAACCAAAGGACCACGGCCAGGAAAGCCACAAAAGGCCAAAGCCCAGCCTCCAAAACCGTCAGCAGCGGGTCTGTCCACATCAGCACCAGGGGATACAGCATGCCCCAGATCACACAGGAGAGGATGGCGCTGTTTTCCCGCCTGTGCAACGCCTGTAAAACCAGCGCCTGGGTTTGGAGGTCGGTGTCCAGCTCCCGGGCGTCCTCGTCCTGGGCCCGGTAGACGTAAAAATTCCCCCGCTTGGCTACATACTCCCACCCATAAGAGGCGTGGAGGGCCAAGGCCTCCTCCCCCGGCCCCAACCACCCCTCGCTGCCAAAGTCCATGGAGCGGAGGGAAGAGGTCAGCCGGTACCGCACCGGCCGGGGCTCTCCCCGGACGAAGGTGGCCCAGGCCAGGCAAAACCCGTCCTCCTCCAAAAACCACCCCTGGGCGGCCAGGTCCGTCAACCAGCTCTCCATGGCCTCCACGTCGTGGTCAGCGCAGGGAATCCAGCGGCGGGTTTTGGCTTTTTCGTTCGTTTCGTTCATAAAGAGCTCCTTTCGGGAGGGATCAGGCCAGAGAATCGAAAAACCGTTGGCCCCATTTCTCTGGAGGGAAGAGGGCCGTGGTGGAAAGCCAGATGGATATCACTTCATTGCCTCTTCGCACCAGCAGACAGGTGGAATTTTTCAGCAGGAACATGGCCTTATCGTCAGCTTCGAAATCCGGGAGGGGGAAGCTGGCTTCTTCCCCGCCGGCTGCCAGCTCCTTGCGAAGCTGCTCCAGTTGCCACCGGGCCCCGTGGGAGGAGGTGGAGCGGAGATAGTCCGCGCTGAAAAACACCCGCTCCACCCGCCCGTCCTGCCAGGTGACCATGCCCTCTTCGCGCCAATAGAGAGACTGGGGAAAGAGATAACTGGGCAGGTCCTCGATCAGCCAGGGGGCCATTTCGGGACGGTAGACCCCCTCGGGGGAAAAGAGCTCCGTTGCCGTGGCAAAGGGGAGATTTTCCACGTTCTCCCCAAAGGTGATGTGGCTCCTACCCAAAAACAAAGGCGCGAACCAGGAAACCATCAGCAGAACCGCCAGCAAGGAGGAAGCCATCCTCCAGGCCAGATTCCGGCGGGCTTTTCCGGCCCAGGGCTTTTGGTGGTCCAGCCCCTGGCCCAATTCTAACCTGCGAATGAGGGACCTGCAATGCCGGTGCTCCAGGAAAAGGTTGCAGGCGCAGACGAAAAGGGCCAGCGGCAGAAAGGGCGCAGTCCAGGGATAGGTACAGACGACCCCCCAGAGGGAGCCGCAATCAAACCAGAGATACCCCAGGCAGGCCAGGGCCAGCAGCAGAAGCCCCAACTGCCCCAAACACAGCCACCGGTAGGTCCAGCGGAGGGTGTCGGCCTGGACCTGAGGGTCCGTGTGAAGCTCCCGGGGATGCTCCGTGGTGCCCCGGTAGATGTGGAACCGGGCGTGTATCCCCACATACTCCCAGCCAAACCGGGCGTGGAAGTTCTGGACCTCCTGGGGCGGCGGGCCATCCCCTTCGTGTTCTAAACCCATCAGCCCCCGCCAGAGGGTGGGGGCCTCCCGAGCGGAGATCAGCCGGTGAGGCAAGGCCCGGGGCTCCTTCCGTCGGAACCGGGCGATTCCCCAGTTCAGGCCCCCAGCTTCTAAGAACAGCCCCTTCTTTCCCAGGTCCGTCAGCCAGCTCTCCATGGCCTCGATATCGTAAGCGGGAAAAGGTGGAATGCGGCGAACAGTCTTTCCCATGACGGGTCTCCTTTCTACCCAAACAGGGTATACCCAGCAGAGACAACATACAGCAGACAGGCCAGGGCGGTGGTGACCTGTCTCAGGCGATAAAACGGGGCGGCTTCCCGCCAGTTCTTGTGATGGTCCAGGGGCTGGTTCTCTTTGAGCCGTTTTGCCAAGGCGGTTCCATGAAGATAGCCCAGCAGGGCGGGAGCGAAGAGGAACCCCGAAAACAAAAGCGTGCTGATATAAAACAGGGGCGCGGCGGCCAGGAGCTGGAGAAAGGTGTAGGAACTCCTGGGCTGCAGGAAGAGGGGAAGGAGAGCGATCAGCCCCCAAAGGAACCGCACCCTATCCCACTGGGCCGCCGCCCGGATGGTCATGGATTGGACCAGAGGATCGGTGTCCAGCTCTCTGGGATTCTCGCAGACGGACCGGTAGATGAAATACTTTCCCCGCTTGGCCACATACGCCCAGCCATACAGCCAGTTGAGCTCCAGGGCTTCCTCCTCCGGCTGGTCACTGGGATATTGGACAGACCCAGAGACCCCCAAAAGCTGCCCCGTGGTGGGCGGCTTCCAAAAACCCACCAGGCGATACAAGGTCTCCTGGGGCTCAGCCTTTTGAAAATTCGCCATCCCGCAGGAGTACCCATCCTTTTCCAGCATCCACCCCGCCCGGGCCATGTCCATGAGCCAGCTCTCCATGGCCTCAATATCGTGAGCGGGGCAGGGGGGAATACGGCGGATGGCAGTGTTTTCGTTCATTGCAAAGCCTCCTTTCCGGGGCGGTCAGGTGGGCGACAGGGCGGGCCGCAGGGCGGTGGGAGGTTCCTCCTCCCCCCGCAGCAGGGCCTGGCCCTGGGGGGTGTGCAGGCGCTGGGCGTCGTCCAGGCAAGTGCGCAGGCGGTCCAGCTCCTGGGCATAGGCCGCCCGGCCCTTGTCGGTGATCTGGTAGATGCGCTTGCGCCCCTCCACGGCGGTCTCCTGGATGTAGTGTTCCTTCTCAAACTTGCCCAGGATGGTATACAGGGTGGCCGGTCCCATCTGGATTCGGCCCTGGGTCCAGGTTTCGATGAACTCCACCACGTCGATGCCGCACATGGGCTTCCCCCCAAAGGCCATGAGCACGTAGAACATGGACTCGGTCAGGTTTTCCATGGCTTTCTTTGGCATGGCCGGCGCCTCCTTTCAGAATATCGTTTTTTGATATCATCTAATGATATTGTATAACGATATGATAAGCCTGTCAAGAGGGTTTCCCCAATTCTGTTCCAGCCACAGCAGTTAGTCCCGCCACTTCCTGACCGAAATTTCTCAAAATCCTCTCGCGCGCGCGTAAGAGCATTTGTTTGAATTACTTGTTTTATTATTTATTTTATTATGGGGCCCAGATTCGGCCTGCCCCCCGGCCAAAAATGGGCTGGGTCCCACCAAAAATGGACCGGGGCCAAATTTGGACCCCCTTGTGGAAAACTGCCCTCGGGCGGGGAGAAGCCCCCCAAAAAACTCCCCCTATATACCCCGGGAACCCCGGCCAGACGGGGATGATTTCGTACACCCCTTGGTCAAAAAAGTTGCACAAAAATGAAGGGCACCACCTGTGCTGTTTGCACAAGCGGTGCCTTTCCCCGGGAAATTGACGCAAAAAACCTCCGCCCGCAGCCGGAAGGGCCGCAGGCGGAGGGGGAAAGCGAAGCACTTACAGACGGTAGATATCCTTGGGAGCCAGGGTGGAGACATGGTTGGCGTCCAGGGCCTTTTGGGCGGCCTCGGCGTCATCGGGGCGCATGACCACCACGGCGTGGCCGTCCTGGCTGCCCACGAAGGCGTACATGTACTCCACGGCGACCTTGGCCTGGGAGAGGATCTGGAGCACGGCGGTGAGCCCGCCGGGGCGGTCGTCGATGACGGCGGCCACCACGTCGCTCTGCTTGACGATGAAGTCGTGGTCCCGCAGCACCTGGCAGGCCTTGTCGGGGTCGTTGACGATGAGGCGGAGGATGCCGAAGTCGGTGGTGTCGGCCAGGGAGAGGGCGCTCATGTCGATGCCGTTTTCCCCCAGGGCCTGGGTGACCTCGCCCAGCTTGCCGGGCACGTTCTCGATGAAGACAGAGATCTGTTTGATTAACATAGCGGGTCCCTCCTTACAGTTTGCGGTTGTCGATGATGCGCTGGGCCTTGCCCTCGCTGCGGGCGATGGTTTTGGGGTTGACCAAGTGGACCTTGGCGCCGATGCCCAGCATGGAGCGCAGCTGGGCCACGATGGTCTTCTCCAGGGACTCCACCGAGCGGATGTCGTCGGAGAAGAGCTTTTCGCTCATTTCCACGTTGATGTCCAGGGTGTCGGTGTTGTTCTCCCGGCCCACGATGATCTGATAGTTGGGGGTGATGCTCTCGCCGCTGACCTTCAGCAGCACCTCTTCGATCTGGGAGGGGAAGACGTTGACGCCCCGGATGATGAGCATGTCGTCGGACCGGCCCATGGGCTTGGCCATGCGCACGTGGGTGCGGCCGCAGGAGCAGGGGGTGCGGTCCAGCACGCAGATATCCCGGGTGCGGTAGCGCAGCAGGGGGAAGGCCTCCTTGGTGATGGAGGTGAAGACCAGCTCGCCCTTGGAGCCCTCGGGGAGGACCTCCCCGGTGTCGGGGTCGATGATCTCGGCGATGAAGTGGTCCTCGCAGATGTGCATGCCCTTCTGCTCGCTGCATTCGTAGGAGACGCCGGGGCCGGAGAGCTCGGTGAGGCCGTAGATGTCGTAGGCTTTGATGCCCAGCTTGTTCTGGATATCCTGGCGCATCTCCTCGGACCAGGCCTCGGCGCCGAAGATGCCGGCCTTGAGCTTAATCTTGTCCTTCAGCCCCCGCTCAAGGACGCTTTCTGCCAGGAAAGCGGCGTAGGAGGGAGTGCAGCAAAGGATAGTGGCCTCCAGGTCGCACATAAACTGGATCTGCCGGTCGGTGTTGCCCGAGGACATGGGCAGGGTCAGGCAGCCCACCTTGTGAGAGCCGCCGTTGAGGCCGGGGCCGCCGGTGAAGAGGCCGTAGCCGTAGCACACGTGGCACACGTCCTCGCTGGTGCCCCCGGCGGCCATGATGGCCCGGGCGCAGCAGTCCTCCCACAGGTCCAGGTCGTGCTGGGTGTAGAAGGCCACCACCCGCCGGCCGGTGGTGCCGGAGGTGGACTGGATGCGGACGCAGTCCTTCAGGGGCGTGGCCACAAGGCCGTAGGGATAGGCCTCCCGCAGGTCGTTTTTCGACAGGAAGGGGAGTTTATGGAGATCCTCCACCCCGTGGATATCGTCGGGGGTGACCCCCTTCTCCTCCATTTTGGCGCGGTAGTAGGGAACGTTGTCGTAAACATGGCGGACTTGCTTGACCAGGCGCTGGCTCTGCAGGGCGCGGATCTGATCATAGGGCATGGTTTCAATTTCCGGTTGATACATGGGCATGAAAAATCAGTCCTTACTCAATCATTTGTAGAAATATAAAAAAATTATCATGATAACATCATAATTTTCTTATCTAAAGTATAGAAGAGTGTCGACAAGAAGTCAAGGGAAAAATTCTCAGGGGCACCAGTTCCCCGGGATTTGGCATATTTATGGAAGAAAGAAGCACAGATTTGGAAATAAAAGGCAGCTTGTATAGAAAACAAGATAATTCGGTATGATTTATAATATGCTGTTGACTTTTGAACGGTCAAGTGTTATTCTTAATATAGAAAACAAGATAAACCGATTTTAATATCAGCAAAGGAGGAAGGAACCATGACAGAATCTTTGTCCTATCCCGGCGGGGTTCGCCGCCAAACCATCGGGGAAGAGGTGCTCAATGCCGTCAGCCACGGCGTGGGGGCGCTGCTGGCCATCCTGGGCACCGTGCTGCTCATCCGAAAAGCCATGGAGAGCGGGCTGCTGAACGTGGTCAGCGTGGCCGTTTTCGGGGGCTCGATGATCCTGCTCTATCTCAACTCCTGCCTCTACCACGCCCTGCCCCACTCCAAGGGGAAGCGGGTGTTCCAGGTGCTGGACCACTGCTCCATCTTCCTGCTGATTTTGGGGACCTACACCCCCATCTGCCTGGTCACTCTGGGGGGGAAGCTGGGTCTGACCCTCTTCGGGGTCAACCTGGCCTGCGGCCTGCTGGGCATCGTCCTCAACGCCATCAGCCTCAAGCGGTGGAAGAAGGTCTCTATGGTCCTATACATCGTCATGGGGTGGCTGGGGGTGCTGGTCTTCCCCCTGATCCTGCGGCGCCTGACCACCTGGGGCTTTGTGTTCCTGCTGCTGGGGGGCATCGCCTACACCGTGGGCGTGGTCTTCTACCGCCAGAAGGAAAAGCCCTACCGCCACGTCATCTGGCACTTCTTCGTGCTGGCCGGTACGGTGCTGCATTTTTTCACTGTGTACACCAACTGCTGCTGACAGCAGAACGAATTATAAGAAGGAGAAGGCAGACATGAGAGACTATGCCATTGCAACCGATTCCAGCTGCGACCTTAGCCCCCAGCTGGTGAAGGAGCTGGACCTGACCGTGGTCCCCTTGTCGGTCCAGCTGGGCCAGGACCGCTATCGAAACAGCCCCGACGAGGCGCCGGAGAGCCATGTGTTTTACACCCGCCTGAGCCAGGGTGAGCCCGCCCAGACCTCCGCCCCCAACGTGGAGGAGTTTAAGGACGCCTTCCGTCCTCTGCTCCAGGCGGGCAAGGACGTCCTCTACCTGGGCTTTTCCTCGGGCCTGAGCGCCACCTGCCAAAACGGGGCCATCGCCGCCCAGGAGCTGCAGGAGGAGTTCCCCCAGGCCAAGCTCATCACGGTGGACACCCTCTGCGCCTCCCTGGGCCAGGGCCTGATCATCGACATGGCGGTGCAGGAAAAGCGCAAGGGCAAGACCATCGAAGAGGTGGCCGACTTTGTCCGCCAGACCATCCCCCACCTGTGCCACTGGTTCACCGTGGGGGATCTGAACCAGCTCCGCCGGGGCGGCCGCCTGTCGGCGGGCAAGGCCATCCTGGGGAACCTGCTCCACGTCAAGCCCGTCCTCCACGTGGATGACGTGGGCCACCTGGTGCCGGTGGACTCGGTGAAGGGCCGAAAAAAATCCATCGAGGCTTTGGTGAAAAAGATGGAAGAGAGCGTGGTGGACCCCCAGACCCAGCGGGTATACATCAGCCACGGCGACTGCCTGGCCGACGCCCAGACCCTGGCCGCCCTGGTGAAGGAGCGGCTGAAGGTGGTCTCGGTGACCATCGGCGACGTGGGCCCGGTCATCGGCGCCCACTCGGGCCTAGGCACCCTGGCCCTGTTCTTCCTGGGCAAGCAGCGGTGAGAGCAAGTACATAGACAAGGGAACCTCCCCATGGGCGCGGCCTGTGGGGAGGTTTTTTGCAAATTGGGGGAGGCATTGGCAAACCCTGTACGTTTCGTAAGAAAAATACCGCAGCAATCACCACAACGTACCATTGGCTTCCCCCTGGGGGGAAGCTGTCACCGCAGGTGACTGATGAGGGGGCGATTTCGTAGTGACGGCGGATAGAGGAATGCCGTTGCCACCTTAGGCCGGTGCGTCTATTACCGGCGCCGTGAAATCCTCAACGCTCGCCCTCATCCGACCCGGCGTTCCGCCGGCCCACCTCCCCCCCCCCAGGGGAAGGCGATTGGCAAGCCCTGTATGGCTTACTGTAGAAAACTACTGTAGCAATCACCCTAGCATACCGTAATAGCGTAGGCTTCCCCTTGGGGGTCGAACTGTCCGGGGGACAGTTCGATGCAATCCAATGCGAAGCCACCTTAAACCATAGCTGTCAGCGGAGCTGACTGATGAGGGGGCGACCCAGAGTACCATTGGATAGAAAACCAACCCCCACACGCCGCCTCAGCAGCGCACAGGGGTTGGATCACAAAATCAAAGGGCGTGGATCACGATTTTCCCATCCTCCACCACAGCTTTCAGCGTCGAGATGGGATGGAGATAACTCTCGATAATCTTGGTGGCAATGGGGTCCTCCAAAGTCTTCTGGATCTGCCGCCGCAGGTTCCGGGCGCCGTAGGCTGCGGAGTAGGAGTCCTTCACCAACTGATCCAGCACAGCCTCTTCCCAAGTGAAGGTGAGGCTCTTCTCCGCCATCACCCCCTGGAGCTCCTGGAGCATGATCCGGGCGATGGCGCGGAAGTTCTCCTCCGAGAGCTGGTTGAAGCAGATCACCTCGTCCACCCGGTTAATGAACTCCGGCCGCAGGAACTGCTGCAGGGCCTTCATGGCCTTGTCCTTGCTCAGCTCGTTGGAGGTCTTGCCAAAGCCCAGGGGGCCGGAGCTGCTGTCGCTGCCGGCGTTGGAGGTCATGACGATGACGGTGTTCTCAAAGTTCACCACCCGGCCCTGGGCGTCGGTGATGTGGCCGTCGTCCAGGATCTGGAGGAGGATGTTCAGCACGTCGGGGTGGGCCTTTTCGATCTCGTCAAAGAGGATGACGGAATAGGGCTTCCGGCGGATCTTCTCGGTGAGCTGCCCGGCCTCGTCATAGCCCACATAGCCGGGGGGAGAGCCGATGATCCGGGAGACGCTGTGCTTCTCCATAAACTCCGACATATCTAGGCGGATGAGGGACTCGGGGGCGTGGAAGAGGTCCTCGGCCAGGCGCTTGACCAGCTCGGTTTTGCCCACGCCGGTGGAGCCCACAAAGATAAAGGACACGGGCTTGCGCTTGGAGGCCACCCCCACCCGGTTCCGGCGGATGGCGGCGGAGACGGCGGCAATGGCCTCATCCTGGCCCACCACGTGGGCCTTCAGCCGGTCCTCCAGCTTAGCCAGGCGCTCGTACTCCTGCTCCTGGATGGTGCTGGCGGGGATTTTGGTCCACAGCTCCACCACCCGGGCCAGGCTCTCCAGGGTCAGGGTGGGGAGCTCCCGGCGGCTGAGCTCCTGCTGCTCTTGGAGGAGCTGGAGCTCCTTGCTCCGCAGCTCGGCCAGGCGCTCATAGGCCCGCTCCCCGGCGTCGGCCACCATGACCTCCCGCTCCACGGCGATGTCGTTCAGCTCCTTCTGGACCTCCTGGCTCCGGGCCAGGGTCTTGTTGCGCAGGTTCACGTCGGAGCAGGCCTCGTCAATGAGGTCGATGGCCTTGTCCGGCAGGAACCGGTCGGTGATATACCGCTCCGACATGAGCACCGCCAGGCGGGCAATATCGGGGGTAATCTTCACCAAATGGAAGGCCTCATAATAGGGGGCCACCCCCTTGATGATTTCCACGGCGTCCTCGATGGAGGGCTCGTTCACGATCACCGGCTGGAACCGCCGCTCCAGGGCGGAGTCCTTTTCGATATACTTCCGGTACTCCACCAGGGTGGTGGCGCCGATCACCTGGATCTCCCCCCGGGACAGGGCGGGCTTGAGGATGTTGGCGGCGTTCATGGAGCCTTCGGCGTCTCCGGCGCCCACCAGGTTGTGGACCTCGTCGATGACCAGGATGATGTTCCCCAGCTTTTTGATCTCCTCAATGAGGCCCTTCATCCGGCTCTCAAACTGGCCCCGGAACTGGGTGCCGGCCACCAGGGAGGTCAGGTCCAGCAGATAGACCTCCTTGTCCTTGAGCTTATAAGGGACTTCCCCTTGATAGATCTTCATGGCCAGCCCCTCGGCGATGGCGGTCTTGCCCACGCCGGGCTCACCGATGAGGCAGGGGTTGTTTTTCTGGCGGCGGTTGAGGATTTGGATCACCCGTTCCAGCTCCTGGTCCCGGCCGATCATCTTGTCCAGCTTGCCCTCAGCGGCCTTGCGGGTGAGGGAAATGCAGTGGTTCTCCAAAAACTTCCGCTTGGTGCGGGGCTTGCCCTTTTCCTCCCGGGCGCTCCGGCCGCCGTCGGCGGTCTGGGGGGAGATATCGGGGACCTTGTCCTCCTTTTTCTCCCCGTCGGGGTTGGTCAGGTTGCCCATGAGTTTATTCAGGAAGGGGAAGGTGGCGGTGCGGCCGTCCTCCTCGTCGTCGTCGTCGTTGCTGCCGGCGGCCTCGCTCATCATGTTAGAGAGGTTGCCCATGAGGCCGTCCATGCTCTCGGCCCCTTCAAAGGCGGACATCATTTCGGAGGTCAGCCCTTCCAGGTCCTCGTCACTCAGGCCCATCTTTTCAATCATATCGGTAACCGGGCGGATGTTCAGCTCCCGGGCGCACTTCAGGCAGAGGCCCTCGTTCTGGCCTCCCTGTCCGCTGTTGTCCAGCCGGGTGATGAACACCACGGCCACGTTCTTTTTGCATCTGCTGCACAGGGTTGGTTTCATAAGGCGGTTTCACTCCTTTGTGGGGTGTCATGATTTAGTAGTATGCTATCCTACCATGGGATTATGAATTGGATGTGAATGAAGAAAAAGAGCCAAAGAAGAATTTTTAAGGAAGCCTCCTCGGGCGGGGGAGGGGGCTATTCTCCCAGCAGGGAAAAGATGGAAAGGGAATCCAGCCAGGGCAGCAGGTGGCTTTCCGCCGCCACGTCCGCTGGAATCCAGCCCAAAAGATCGCACAGGGCCCAGCGGGCCACCATCAAAAGCAAAATGCCCTTGCCCAGGCCCAGTAGCCCGCCCAGGACTTTGTTCAGGCCGTGGAGCCCCGGCAGCTTGGCCACCAGGTTCAGGGCGTGGCATAGGATGAGCCAGAGGACCAGCACCCCCAAAAAGCCCGCCAAAAACAGCAGGGACTTGGCCACCAGGGCCGCTGCGGAGGCCGCCAGGGCGGACAGCGCCGCCGTCTCGGTCTCCTGGGCGGATTGGGCCAGCCGCTCCTGCATAGCCTGGGAAAAGCGGCCGGTGAGCTGGGAAAAGGAGCCGGTCTCCTCCGGCGGGACCTGGTCTTCCGGGAGGGTGGAATCCGCCCCGTCGGGGTCCTCCTCCCGGTCAGCCATGGCCTCCAGGAAAAGGGGCTCCAGCTTCTCCGCCAGGGGATCGGCGCAGGAGGCGGAGAGATACCATCCCCCCACCAAGGCCACCAAAACAGCCAGCAGGGAGCAGAGGCTGAGGATGAGTCCCCGCCGGAAGCCCATCACAAGGGAGTAGACCAAAAGGGCCAAAATTACCAGGTCCAGAATCAGGGAAGCGGTGAGGGTCATGAGGGTTCCTCCTCCGCGTTGGGCTCGACCTTGGTGCCGCTGGAGGGGAAATAGAGGCTGACCGCGGCGCTGTTCACCAGGGCCACGCTGCCGTCCTGGTACACCGCCAGGTTTCGCACGCCCTTCTGGTTGGGGGTGGTGGTATATTTTTCCAGCTTGCGGTCGGCGGCAATGATGTCGCCGGTGGTGAGCAGGGCCAAGTCATGGCCTTGGGCGGCCAGGGCCAGAGCCTGGCCCTCCAGCTCCAGCTGGCCATAGGGCTTGCCGTCGGCCCCCACGGTGACCAGGGTCCCCGTGCTCCCCGAGGAGGAGCGAGAGAGGAAGAGGGTGGCGAAGCCGTCTCCCTGGAGGGTCCCCATCTTCAAGAACTGGTCCCCGTACTCATAGGTGGCGGTGATCACCCCGCTGGAATCCAGCACCAGCAAGCTCCGATCCCCCAGAATCCAGCAGCGCCCGGCGCTGCGCACCGACAGCACCACGTTGGAGCCCAAAGAGACGATGCGGGTGGGCTCCTCCCGGGAGGAGACAGTGTAATAGAGCAGCGTGTTCTCAAAGGCCCCCTCGGCCTGGCCGGGGGAGATGAGATAGACCCCTCGGCTGTCCGGGGTGACCACGGCGTCGGAGATATACCGGCTGGAGAGCCGGATGGTGAGCACGGACTCAAAATCCCGGTTATACACCGTGACCACAGCCTTATAGCCGCTGGCCTTGCTGGTCACGGCCACCCACCCCTTTTCGTTCACGGTGGCGCAGAGAAGGGATTCCTCCGGGGAGAGGGTGAGCTGATGAAGAAGCTCCCCCCGCCCGATGACCCGCAGCTCCTGGCCGCCCACGTCGTAGGCCACGGCATAGTCCCCCGAGGCGTTCAGGGCGGGGGAGTTCATGGTCACAGACTCCTTCCACTGGGCCGCCCCGGTGGGGGAGAAAAGCTGAATCTGGGTCTGGGTGCAGATGAGCAGCTCGTCCCCCATACCCAGAAAGAGGCTGTTGGACTGGGCGTTGTGGGGGAAGTCCTCCTCCCGCTGGGAGTAGGCGATCCAGCGCAGAAAGCTGGCGGCGTTGTCCCGCAGGACCGTGGCCGTGAGCAGGCCCAGGACCACCACCGCGGCCACCACCAGCAGGAGGACCCGCTGCTTTTTGGTCAGGGATGTCTGCAGGGTTTGCAGTTTGTTTGGTTTGTTCATAGCACAACCTCCATGGGCTTGCGAAGGGTCAGGGAAGATGGGGGATGGGGTACCAGAGGTTCGTCATATACAGCCCCTGGGGGGGAGCCGTGGGGCCCGCGTCGGTGCGGTTGCGCCCTTCCAGCAGGGCGGGGATATCCTGTGGGGAGAGCTTCCCCTCGGAGGCGTACACGCAGGTTCCCACCATGGCCCGCACCATGTTGTACAGAAACCCGTCGGCGCACACCCGGCAGGAGATCATGTCCCCCTGGCGGGTGATGTCAAAATAGTGGACGGTGCGGACGGTGGTCTTGGTCTCGGTGCCCACCGAGCGGACGCAGGCGAAGTCATGGGTCCCCACAAAGTGCTGGGCGGCCTGGGCCATTACCTTCTCGTCCAGCTTTTTGGGATAAAACCACACCCGGTTGACCAGAAAGGCGTTGCGGATGCGGGAGTTGTAGATGCGGTAGGTGTATTCCTTTTTCTCGCAGCTACCGATGGCGTTAAAGTCCTCGGGCACCTGGGTGGCCTTGGTGACCACAATGTCCCCGGGCAGGCGGCTGTTCACCGCCAGAGGGATGCGGTCGCAGGGGATGGTGGAGGTGGTGCGGAAGTTGGCCACATACTTCTCGGCGTGGACCCCGGCGTCGGTCCGGCCGGCGCCGGTGCACTTCACCGGGTGGCCTACCACCTGGGTCAGGGCCTTTTCCAGGGTTTCGGCCACGGTGATATCCCGTTTCTGCACCTGCCAGCCGTGGTAGGCTGTGCCGTCATACATCAGGGTCAAAGCGATGTTTCGCATGGAGGACCTCCTGGGGAAATGTGTTCATTCTGTCGCGGCGCGCCTCCGGTCTTAGCGGGCGGCTCACGACGGCTTTGCGCTTCTGGGTGTCACGCTCCGCCTGTTCGCGACGCGTCCTAAGCCCTCCAGCTCCGAATCCAAACAGATGGCACTGCGTGCCCTCTTGGTTTGGCTTCTGCGCTTCCGGTCTTAGTACGCTGCTCACGACGGCTCCGCGCTTCTTGCTGTCACGCTGCGCCTGTTCGCGACGCGCCCTAAGCCCTGCGGCTCCGAATCCAAACAGATGGCGCTGCGCGCCCTCTTGGTTTGGCTTCTGCGCCTCCGGTCTTAGTGCGCTGCTCACAACGGCTCCGCGCTTCTGTCAAAGTCCATATACGCGCAAGGCAATCACAGCCCCGCACAGGGCCGCGCTGAAAATCAGGAACCCGACGTCCCTGCCTTTCATGGTCAACTGCCGCAGGCTGGTGCGTCCCTCGTCCCCGTGGTAGCAGCGGCACTCCATGGCGATGGCCAGCTCCTCCGCCCGGCGGAAGGAGGAGATGAACAGGGGGATGAGGATGGGGATGAGGGCCTTGGCCTTTTGCATCAGGTTGCCGCTGTCAAAGTCGGCTCCCCGGGCCTTTTGGGCGGAGATGATCTTGTCGGTCTCCTGGATCAGGGTGGGGATAAACCGCAGGGCGATGCTCATCATCATGGCCAGCTCATGGACGGGGAAATTCACCTTTTTCAGGGGTCGCAGCAGCTTTTCCAGGCCGTCGGTGAGGAGGATGGGGGAGGTGGTGTAGGTCAGCAGCAGGGTGCAGGCGATGAGCATCAGAATCCGCAGCACCATGAACGCGGCCTTCCACAGGCCCTCCTCGGTGATCTTCAAAAAGCCAAGGCTCCACAGCACGTTGCCCGAGGTGTAAAAGAGGTTCAAAATGGCGGTAAAGACCACGATAAAGACCACCGGCTTCATGCCCTTGAGGAAGACTTTGGCCTTCACCCGGGAGATGGCAATGAGCACCAGCAGCACTGCCAGGGTCAGCCCGTAGGAAACCACCCACTTGCACAGGAAGATGGCCACGATATACAGCAGGGTAAAGAGAATCTTCGTCCGGGGGTCCAGCCGGTGAATGAGGGAATTGCCCGGGAAATACTGGCCCAGGGTAATGTCTTTCAGCGCCATTTACTCTCCCTCCTTTTCCCGCAGGGCCGCCAGCAGGGCCTCTTTGGCCTGCTCCACGGTGTAGACCGCCGGGTCGATGTCCACCCCCAGGGCCCGCACCCGGGCAAAGACCCGGTTCATGGCCGGCACGGCCAGGCCCAGGGCCTCCAGCTCCTCCCCGTGGGAGAAGACCTCCCGGGGGGTGCCCACATAGGGAAGCTTGCCGTGGCTCACCACCGCCAGCCGGTGGGTGAGCCGGGCCACGTCTTCCATAGAGTGGCTGACGATGATCACTGTGGCCCCGTTGGCCCGGCGATAGGCCTCGAGGTTGGCCAGGATACTGGCCGCCCCCCCCGGGTCCAGGCCGGCGGTGGGCTCGTCCAAAATCAGCACCTTGGGCTCCATGGCGATGACCCCCGCGATGGCTACCCGGCGCTTTTGCCCGCCGGAGAGCTCAAAGGGGGAGCGGGAGAGGACCTCGTCGCCCAAGCCGGCAAATTCCGCCGCCCGGCGGACCCGGCGGTCGATCTCCTCCTCCCCCAGCTTCATGTTCCGGGGCCCAAAGGCGATGTCCTTGTAGACCGTCTCCTCAAAAAGCTGGTACTCCGGGTACTGAAACACCAACCCCACCTGAAAGCGGATATCGTGGGTCAGGGCTTTGCTGCTCCAGATATCCTGCCCCTGGAAGAGGATCTGACCCGACGTGGGCCGGATCAAGCCGTTGAGATGCTGGAT
>JALERU010000027.1 GCA_022764045.1 Clostridiales bacterium
CATGTTGCCCTCCTCATCAAATTCAAAGCGGATCTCCCGCAGGGCCAGGTCATCGTCCACACAGAGGTGGAACAGGATCCGCCCGTCGGAGAGCTGCCGGGTGTCGGTGATGCGGATCGTCTCCGTGTCCACGGAGAACCAATAGCCCTGGGTGGTAGCCAGATAGCCGCCGAAGATCAGGACACACGCCGCCGCCGCCAGGATCGCCCCCCTGAGCCAGGAATGCCGCTTGTCCCCTTCCCAGGCCCGGGACAGCTTTCGCAGCATCTCCCCCTCCCGGGGCTCTGGGGCCGCCATCTCTGGCAGTGTCGTCGCTGCCTCCGCCAGAGCCCGGCGGCAGTCCTCACAGGTTTCCAGGTGCTTCTCCACCGCCGCCCGACTGGCCGGCGAGCACACGCCGTCGTGGTATAACGGCAGCAGATCCCGAATGATCGCACAGTCCATCATGTTCCTCCATTCCGCCGCCTTGCGCGGCTTTGATTTTCGCCCCGCCCCGGAGCACTCTCACCGTCCCTCAATGCGGACAGCCGCCTGACATAGGCTCAGAAGACCTTACCCCATCTCACGCGAGCCCTTCCTTCAGCTTCTGCCTGGCCCGGAAATAGGTCACCCGGGCCCAGCTCTCCGATTTTCCGAACAGCTGGGCGATCTCGGCGAAGGGCAGCTCGCCGAAGACTCGCAGGGTGAACACCTCCTTGTAGGGCTCCTCTAAGGCGTGGAGACGAATGTGGAGCCGCCGGGCCATGTCCCGGTCGGCGAAGGCCTCCTCGATGCCGCCGTCTCCCATCTCCGTCTCCAGAGCAAAGCGCTTCTCCGCCCGGCAGCGGCTGATATACAGGTTCCGGGCGATCTGGCACAGCCAGACCCGCAGCTGGCAGTCCCCCCGGAAATCCCGAATGGCGGTGAGAGAGCGGAAAAAGGTCTCCTGAGTCAGCTCCTCCGCCAGGGCTTCATCTCCCGTCAGGGCCAGGGCGTACTTGTAGACCGGAGAGAAATACAGCCGGTAGACCTCCTCCATATCGGGCACAGCCTCCACAATTCCACCTCCTCTGCGCCGCTTTCATCGATAAGACGCCGCAAGCGCCGGTTTGTTACAGTTTTTTTGATTCTATCACACCTTGATTCCATCCGCTACAGGTGCGATACCGTCTTCACGGCCCTCCCCTCTCACGTCAGGCGTTTTTCTGTCAAAAAGTGAAAAAACAGACCGATCCCGCAAAAAAGCGCCAAAAGAGCCGTATCCTGAGGATGCGGCTCTTTTGGTTGTTCAGCCTATCGGAAAAATCAGAAACGGACGATCAGCGAAATACCATTGGGGATCACCGTCAACCGGGCATCAGAGCCTTTCAGCTCCCGGGCCCGGGCATAAGCGGTCTCCAGATCAGGCGCGTATTCCATCTTGATTTCTTCGATCTCTTGTTTCAACTCCGGCCGGGTCACAAAGATCACATGGTGCTTTTCCAGGATCCGGGCCAGGATCTGATATTGCCACTGGTCGGGGATGGTCTTCTCCATGGGAATCTCCAGGATCTCCCGCAGCAGCGAGGATGCATCGGCACATTCCCGCAGAGCCTTGTAGAAACTGTCGCCGCCCATGCCGTCGGCACACTCGGCGCAGATGATGAGCACCGCGCCGGGGGCCGCGGCGGCCTCGGCGGTGGTCAGGCCCTTTACGGCCTGATAGATATTCTGATCCAAAGGTGCGCCGCCGTTGGAGGTAATGATGATATCACCCCGGGCCTGGGGCTTTACGGCGCAGTAGCGCATCAGGAACTCACAGCCCGCGTGATGGGCCTTCACCACGTCGCCGGCGAAGGCTGCCACCACCCGCTTCTCCTCGTCGATGATCACATTGACGATGTACTGCAGCTTGGCCATGCGTGCGGCACATTCCATGTCGATGTTGATGGGATTTTTCTCCAGGCTGCCCATCTGGGCATAGGGGCTGGCGATAAAGTTGGAGCAGTGGTTGCCCAGCACCGTCACCCGGCTGCAGATGCCGGGCAGGATGCTCTTGCGTCCGCCCGAGAAACCGGCGAAGAAGTGGGGCTCAATAAAGCCCTCGGCCACCACCAGATCCGCCTCAGCCACCAGGGAGTTGACCACCAGATGGGCGCCGGAGGGCAGAACGCCCAGCTCAGTCAGGGGGGACTCGTCGCAGTCGTGGACGGCGATCTTCTCCTCCGCCACGATCTTCTCCCCCAGCTTGCTCACCAGCTCCGCAGAGGTGGTGCCCCGGTGGCAGCCGGTGGCCACCTGCAGGGTGATGTCAATATCCGGGTTGCCCCGGCGCATGGCCTCCAGCATAAAAGGCACGATGTGCTTGCTGGGGACGGGACGGGTGTGGTCGCTGATGATCAGGACGGCCTTTTTCTTTCCCTCTGCCAGCTTTTCCAGCTTCTCTGTACCAATGGGGCTGGCCATGGCGGCCAGGACGGTCTCGTCCTCGCTGCCCTGGGCGCTCAGCTCCTGGATATGGGATTCCAGTACCTCGTCAGCCGTGGCCTCCAGAGTCTGGACCGTATGACCGTAAGGGATACGAATCTGCATCGTGATGCGCCCTCCTTAGCCCAGCTGGGCCTTCAGGAAGCTGATGGTCTTGGTGTAGATATGCTTCTTCCACTCCAGAGACAGGAAGCGGTGGTTGGCGCCGGGGACGACGTCCAGCTCGCACTTGTCGCCGTAAATGCTCTTGAGGCTATAGGAACTCTCCACAGGGATATCGGTGTCCATCTCGCCGTGGATCAGCAGCACAGGCTTTTCATAGCCCTTGACCATGGCCATGAAGTCCATGGCCACACACTCCTCCATGAACTCCCGGGACAGCTCCAGACCGTCGATGTCCCAGCCCCGCTCGGTGGGACCCTTCATAAAACGAGTGCGCTGGCCGGCCTGATAAGCCATGGACATGGCGGTAGCCCAGCCGAAGGCGGCCTTAGGCTGCAGCTCAGGAGCCTCCAGCACAGCGATCAGCGCGCCCATGCTGTGGCCGCCCAGGAACAAGTTGCTGGCGTCCACATAGGGCTGTTCCTTGGCCCAGTTGAAGATGGCGGCGGTCTCCCGCATCTCAGAGCCGATGGTCATTTCATAGAACTCGCCGTCGCTCTCGCCGGTGCCGTAGAAGTCATAGCGAATGACGCAGAAGCCCTCCTTCACGGCCTGGCGGACAAACTCCTCATACAGGCGCTGGGGGCCGGTCTTCCAGACGGTGAAGCCGTGCAGGAAGATAATGGTGGGAAAGGGGCCTTCGCCGTCGGGCATGCGGACGTTGCCCCGCAGCAGGCGCCCGTTCACATCCAGTTCAGTAGCAATATACATGGTAATATTTCCTCCCGGTAAAATCTCTTAGATCATTCCCAGCAGGCGGGGCAGGAAGAGCACCGTCTCGGGGAAGATAATCATGATAGCCAGCACCAGATAGAGGATGCCGACCTGCACAATGGTAGACGGCAGCGCCTCCTCCAGAGACACCTTGCCGATCTTCATGGTAATAAACAGGTTGGGGCCCAGAGGCGGGGTCAGCATACCGATGCACAGGTTCACCACGATCATCACGCCGATGAAGATCTCGTGATAGCCAAGGGCCGTCAGGATGGGCACGATGATAGGAGAGAACAGGATGACGCTGGAGTTGGTGTCGATGAACATGCCCACGATCAGCAGCATGATGTTGATGATGAGCATGATGATGACCTTGTTGCTGGTCATGCCCAGGATGGCGTTGGCGATGGTGTTGGGGATGTTGCCCAGGGTCAGGATACGACCGAAGGTGTTGGCGCCGCCGAAGAGGATCATGATGGTGGCGGAGGTGATGGCCGCGTCCACCAGGGCTTCCTTCAGGCCCTGCCAGGTGAGGGTCTTGTAGATAAAGGCGCTGACCATCAGGGCGTAAACCACGCCCACCACAGCGGACTCGGTGGGGGTAAAGATACCGGAATAGATACCGCCCAGGACGATGACGGGCATCAGAAGGGCCCAGAAGCCGTCCTTGAGAGCCTTCATCTTCTCCTTCATGGTGGCGGCGGTCACCTGGCCGCGATAGTTGTGGCGCTTGGAGACGATCTTGTTATAGACGATCAGGCCCACGCCCATGAGGATGCCGGGAACAAAGCCGGCCATGAACAGGGTCGTGGTGGAGCAGCCGATGGTCACGGCGAACATGATCATGGGGATGGAAGGCGGGATCACAGGGCCGATGGTGGAACCAGAGGCCAGAAGTGCGGAGGAGTAAGCCCGGTCATAGCCTTGCTCCACCATAGCGGGGATCATGATGCCGCCGATAGCCGCGGCGGTGGCCGGGCCGGAGCCGGAAATGGCGGCGAAGAGCATACTGGCCAGGATGGCCGCAGTGCCGAGGCCGCCGGCGGAGTCGCCGGTGAAGGCCTGGGCGATGTTGACCAGCTTCTTGGCGATGCCGGTCTTGGTCATCAGCGTACCCACCAGCATGAAGAAGGGGATGGCCATCAAGGCGAAGGAGTCGCAGCTCTTCACCATGGACTGGGCCATCATGACATCCATGTTCTGGCCGGAGAAATACATCAGGAACACCAGCAGGGTGGACAGGCACAGGGAGACGAAGATAGGCACCGAGAAGAACAGCAGCGCCAGCAACGAGATAACCAGAACAGCGATCATGCCTGCACCTCCTTATCGGCAGCAGCACGCCGGGCGCGGATATAGCGCACGCGCTTTTGAATGATACGGGCGGAAAGGCCCAGCATACCCATCACGCCGGGGAAATACAGCACCCAGGAGGGCAGCCAGCGGATGGTGGGGAAGGTCTGGCCGCTGGCCATGACAGTCATCATGACGCCATAGATCTTATAGGCCATGAACAAACCGAAGAGGACAACAATGATATCGCCGATCCAGAGGATATAATTGAACCGTTTTTCGCCCACCACCATGGAGGCCGCGGTGACCTGCAGGTGAGAGCCGGTCATACCCGCCAGACTGGTGCCGGCGAAGCTCATCCACACGAAGAGGATGCGGGCCGCCTGCTCTGCCCAGGAGGGGGTATAGGAGAAGCAGAACCGGGTGACGACATTGCAGAAAAGGATCGCCAGCATCACCAGGAAGAGGACGATGATGATGGCCTTTTCAATGTTGTCGTACCAGGGCGTTTTCTTTTTTTCCATAGAATCGCTCCTTAAACTTATACTATCGCCAATGAACACCAGCCAGGGCTTCCAGCTCGCCGGTGAAGCTGCGCCATACCGATCCGCGCAAGATCCAAGTGGATCCGCAGCCGCCGCATAACAGGCGGCATGTGGCGCATTCGCGGAAGATCGGCATGAAAGGGCAAAGGGGAACGTGGAACGAACCACGTTCCCCCGAACGTCAGATCTCAGATGAAAAGAGGATAAATCTGTGCTGCAGAGCAGTTTTTAGTGCTTGGCGTTGATGGCCTCGATAGCCTCGACAGTGGCCTTGCCCTCGTCGCCGTAGGCCTTGTAGAAGGTCTGGTAGACAGACTCCACGGCAGTACGGAAAGCATTGCGCTCGTCCTCGGACAGATCGACAACAGTGGTGCCGGAATCCTCGACGACCTTGCGGTAAGCCTCATCGTCAGCCTTGACCTCGGCACGCTCCCAGGTCACGGCCTCGTCAACAGCCTCCTGGATGGCGGCCTTCTGATCATCGGAGAGCTTGTCCCAGGTGATCTTGGATACGATCACGGGGCAGGCGTCATAGATGTGAGCGGTCTGGATGACGTAATCCTGCACCTCATAGAAGCGGGAGTTCACAATGTTGGTGTAGGGGTTCTCCTGAGCATCGATGGTGCCCTGCTGCAGAGCGGTATAGACCTCGGAGAAAGCCATGGGGATGGCGGAGCAGCCCAAGGCGTTGAAGTGAGCCAGATGGTACTCGGAATCCATAACGCGGATCTTCAGACCAGCCATATCAGCAGGAGCGTGGACTTCCTTGTTGCAGGTGACATGACGCCAGCTCTGGGTCATCCAGCCGATGACCTGGAAGCCGGAGGACACCAGGCCTTCAGCGACCTTGTCGCCGATCTCGCCGTCCAGGACTTCCTCCGCGGCAGCCTCGTTCTTGAACAGGTAGGGCAGATCGAACACAGCGGTGGAGGTGGTGAAGCCGGACAGAGCGGCCACGGAAGGAGCCATCATGTCCAGAGAGCCGAACTGCAGCTGCTCAGCCATGGAGGTGTTGTCGCCCAGCTGAGAGTTGGGATAGACCTCAACCTTGACGGAACCGCCGGACTTCTCGTTCACCAGCTCGGCAAACTTGTCCAGGCCCTTGTCCAGGCTGCTGCCGTCGGCCACCACGTGACCCAGGCGCAGGGTGATAGCTCCGGTGCTGGGGGCAGCGGCGCTGCCGGAAGCGGAAGAGGCAGAGGAACCGCCGGTGCTGCTGCCGGAACTGCTGGAGGAACCACCGCAGGCACTCAGTGCCAGGGAGAGCGTCAGGACAGCGGCCATGACCAAAGAGAACTTCTTTTTCATAATCGTTTCGCCTTCCTTTTTTGTATTTGTGTATGAGTATGAGTAAGGGGATCGCGTTTATTTCAAGATCAGCGACCTTAAAATACGAAACATGCAGTGCGACCTGTGCGTTAATAAATGTGATAGCCGCACTTTTCAAGGAACAAATCCATACTTTTGTAAAGCCTATCCAAACCAGGAAACCCCTGGCTCCTTTGCTTTTTGCAGAAATAGCTATCTGGATAGTACAAAAAGCCAGTACTTTTCCCTTTTTATGTTGGTTATTTTATCAAGATATAAGGCATTTGGCTATAGCTTGTCGAGACAAGAATTCCTGTTGAATTTGTGCATCAATCACATTTTCAACAGAAATTCTTTCGGTTTTTACAGTTTTTTAAAGGTTGATTAGTAATTCTGTCTATAATAGGCGCAAATCAGCATCAGCAGGAAACGGTCGCTGTCCCGGTGCTGGGGGTTGATGCCCAGCAGATCCCGCAGGCGGTTAGTATACAGGGAAACCGTGTTACGGTGAAGGAAAAGCTGTTCCGACGTCAAGGCCAGGCTCATGTTGTTGCGGATGAGGGCTTCGGCCACCGGCACCAGCTCCGGCGTCCCCTTGAGCGCGATGGCATACCCCTCCAGGAAATGGCGCAGCACAGCCGGCTCCGTATGGGTATAGGTAAACTCCAGAATGTGGTCGCTGGCAAAGATGATCTCCCCCTGCTCTTCCCGGGAAAAGCGCTGGGCATCCGCCGCCATCTGGAAGCTGCGGTTGTATTCCTCCACCTGGCGGGCCGCCGTTCCCACGAAGATCCGGGGCGTCAGGCCGTAGCGCTCCCGCAGCGCTTGACGCAGGTGATCCAGAAATGCGCCGCACTGATGCTTCACTGTGGCCTGGTCATCCTGCAGCGTCCGGAAAAGAACGATGTTATTCTCGCCCACACCGCCCAGGATATCCTGCTGGCTGACGCCCCGGAAACGGCGGATCTCCTGGAGCAGGAAGCGCCCCTTATCCCGGTAATCCCCGTCGCCGATGTCAAAGAGGCAGGCCACCCGGGGAATGGATAGGTCCTTGCCCGCCTCCGCCGCCAGCAGCGAAGCGTAGGTCTTGGACTCCACCGTGTCGATATGGATCAGGGTATTGGCCAGGGTGGTGTCCTCGCTCTGTCCGGCATCCCGGTCCTCTCCAGCGGCGATGAGCTTTTGCAGGGAATCCACCATCCGCACCGGGGTGAATATATCCGGGTAGTCCTCCGCTGCCAGATATAAAAACAGCTGGCTCTCCGGCGGCAGGGGCAGGGAAATACGCTGAAAATGCCGCTCACCCACCGCCAGGGCCATGGCCTCCTTCTGCATGGAGCAGCCCGTCTCCGCCGGTATACCGGCATAGCGCTCGCAGGTGCTCACCTCGCCCCCGCCCCGGCGCAGCAGGCGGACCGTTCCGGCAGGAAAGGCGTCACAGACGCTTTGGTAAAGCTGCTCAATTTCTCTTTTTTGCATACTGCTTCTTCGCCCCCTGGATCTTTCCCAAGATCTCCTGATACTGTTTCTCTCCATACAGCGCCCCGGCGGTATTCTCCCACAGGGCCCGTTCCCGGGCGTCGGGCACCACGATGCGGATTTTCCGCCGCAGCAGTTCCACCTTGGCCTCCTGGTTCATCTCCCGCTGGCGCTGATAGATCCAGTAGGTGGTCTCCCGTACGCCGGCGGCAAGCAGTTCCCGCTTGTCCTCCTCCAGCGCATCCCAGGAGCGCTTGGAAAAGCAAAGCGCCTCCGGGCTGAGCCACAAGGGCAGCTCCGTAATATAGTCCTGATACTGATAAAAGTTCATGGCCAGGATGTTGGTGTAGGGGTTTTCCTGGCAGTCGATGATTCCCGAGGCCAGGGCCGCCCGGATGGCGTTGTAATAGATCTGCACCGGCGTGGCGCCCAGGCTGGAGAAATATTGCTCCTCAACCCGGGAGGCCAGGATGCGGACCCGTCGGCCCGCCAGATCACCCGGTACCCGGATGGGCGTCCCCCGGGAGGTGAGATAGCGCCAGCCCATGGACCAGATGCAGGGGCAGATCATATTGGCCTCGCTGAGATCCCGCTCCAGGTCCGGCACCACCGTTTTTTCCAGCACATACTCCGCTTCCTCGTCCGAAGAGAAGAGGAAGGGCAGCATCAGCACGGAGATCCGGCCCTTGGTGGCCGGCTCCAGTGCAATGGTGGAGCCCAGCACCGCGTCCAACGCCCCGGTCTGGAGCATGGAGAACAACTGGAAGTTGTCGCCGGAGGTAGAAATAGTGTGGACATTGATGCGGAAGGAACCGCCGCTGCCCTGATACACCAGATCCGACAGCCGCTGCAATCCCTGGTGGAGGACGCTGCCCGGCTGGACGATAAAGCCCGCGTTCCAGATGGTCTTGCGGGTCTTTTGCAGGGCATAGGCCCGCAGGGCCGCCCGGTCCTGGATGGCGTAAAGGGGATCGAGACCCACCTCCGTCTGGATCTTCTGGAGCCGCTGCTGGATGGTGTTGCGGTGAAGTCCCTGGGCCTTGGCTGTCCGCAGGGGGCTGGTGTCATTCTGGGCGAGGACCATGGCCGTGCCGGCGATCTGTGGCCGGCTCTCCAGAGCACAGCGGAGATCCCGGGTCAGGGTGTCCTGCAGGGCGGGATCCAGACGGGAATAGAGGTATTCAAAGACATAGTCCTCAATAAAGAGGCACACGGCCTCCGCCGGCGCCAGATACTCCTGGTTCATCTGCAGATAGGACGCCTCCAGAAAACTCTCCCGCAGCTGGGCCGCCTGGGTATATCCGCTGCCCACACAGGCCAGCAGCTTTCCCTCGCAGCCCCGGCCGGTGAGATAGGCCGCCGCGTCCGCCACCGTCTCCTCTACGCTCCGCCGCCGCTCCTGCCGGCCGATCTGGCCGCTCTGGGCCTTGAAAAGCAGGAAATAGCCGCTGTTGAGTTGGCCGTAAATATCTTCCTTCCCCACCGCGTTGGAAGATCTGGCCCATTCCTCCAGCACCGCGCCGACGCTCTCCCCGCTTTTGATGCCCTCGCCCCCCGGCAGGCAGCCAAAAAGAACGGCGCAGCGGGATGTATGGATGCTGAGTTCCAGCAGGCGGAAATAGGACGCCGCCTCCGAGTCGATATGGTCGGAACTGGCCAACTGGTTGGTGAGCAGCCGCCGCTTCTCCCGACATAATTCCTGGCGGGAACGCTCCTGAATGGATTTTTGCAGCAGCAGCAGCGTGTTCAGATACGCCGCCGTCAGCTGGGGCCGCTGTCCGAAGACCAGCAGATAGCCCATTGGCCCCTCATCGGTGCGAAACAGCGTGATATAGCCGGAAAAGGCCGCAGCCGCCGTCTCCGGCGGTTCCCCCGCAGCGCAGCGCTCCAGCACGCAGGAGGCCTGTTCCAGCAGCCCATCCTCTGTCACGCCCAAAATGTGATAATTGAGATCCGCCACACACGCCCGCTCATCCATGGTGGCCCGCAGAGTGTCCAGGGCAGCGCGAATCGACGCCTCTTCCAGTTTCATTCCCATTCTCCTTATGTGCATTCAGCACATTTTTTCATCTTTTCATAGTGTACCACGCCCGGCGCATATCCGTACAATAGAAAATATCCATAAAAATATTGCTTTTTCTTATCTACTTTGTTCGCTTACCAGTGGTCTACCCTTGGCGCCGGCACAGAGCCCTCCCGCCGGGCCACCAGCACATCATCCAGCGCCGCCAGCAGATCCGGTTTGCATCGGGGTAAATGGCCCAGCAGGGGCACGCTGTTGGAAACATGGGTAGCCACGAACAGGCAATCCTCCACATCCAGCTCCAGCCGTTCGATCAGCAGCCGCTCTTCCCGCAAGATCTCCTCCGGCGTCAGCAAAACGAACCGTCCCGTTTCCACATCCCGCTGCAAGGGCGTCCCCGGCTGGGGCGTCAGCGTCATCAGCCGGACAGAGGCCGGGTGGACCTGGCCGAGGAAAGCCGCTGTCTCCAGCGCATGCTTTCGTGAGAGACTCCGCCCGCCCAGGCCCAGAATGGCGCTGAGGCCGTAGGGGATCCCCAGTTCGTCCAGGGTGTGCAGGGCCGTCAGAAGCTCCGAGGCCGTCTCCCCTTTCTCCACCGCGGCCAATATCTCATTGCAGCCGGACTCCAGGCCAATATACAACGTCCCCAGTCCCGCGTCCCGCAGGGCCCTGAGCTGCTCCCGGCTCTTGTGATTCACATCATCGCCCCGGGCGTACATACTGATGCGGCGGATACGGGGCATATATCGGCGGATGAGGGCCATCAGGTCTGTCAGATAGGCGGTGCGGAAAGCCAGCACATTGCCGCCCAGCAGAAACATGCTGTCCCGATCGGGATACATGGCCGCCAACAGGGCCAGATTTTCCGTCAGCCGTTCCGGCTCCACCAGCTGCAGCGGCACGGTGCCAGCAGCATAGCGACAGAAGGTGCAGCGGCTGTGGCTGCAACCATAGGCTGTCTCCAGCAGCACGCTCTCCGCCTCCAGAGGCGGGCGGTAGACCACCCCATCTTCATAGAGCACAGTCCATTCCTCCTTTTTCTGCCCCGGCAAAGCGGCTGCGCACCGCCGGCAGGCAGCGGAATCGGGTCTCATAGTCCTCGCGCATCCCATCCCGCGCCCAGTCCATCAGCACACCTACGTAGGCGTGGGCCGCCATCCGCGCCAGCAGCGCCGCCTCCGGCGGCTGCAAGCCCTCCGGCTCCAGGCATTCGCTCATCAGCTCGCAGCAATAGCGCCGCAGGTACTCCTCCAGGGAATTCTGTCCGGCATAGTCAAAGGCCTCCAGATAAAAGGCCCGGTTGTCGTACATATACCGGCAGATTCCCGCAAAGCAGCGGCCCCACTGGTCCGGCTGCCGGGCCTCTTGCACAATGGGATAGGTCTCGCTGTAAAAGATCCAATGGATCAAATCGTATTTGTCGCTGAAATGATAATAGAAGGTATTGCGGCTGGTGTCGCACCACCTGACGATGTCGCCCACCGTGATATGGGACAGCTTCCGCATCCGCATCAGATCCTTCAGCCCCTGGGCCAGGGCCATTTTCGTCACATCTTTACCCGGCAACGCTCCCGCTCCTCTCCGCCGCAGCCCGATTTCGTTTCCATCATAGCACAGCTTTCTCCCGAAAAGCAAGCATTTTGTTATGCATGCACAATTCCAGCATTTCTTTGTGCAAAACAGAAATTTTCTCAATTTTATGACAAAACATATATATTGTCAGTTTTCAATTGAAAAACTCATTTATATAATACAAATCGTATGAGTAAGGCGATTCCTCTTCGGCGCATATCCCCGCCATTTAGCACACGATCAGTTGTGCACATTCCGTGCATAACAAACATTTTTTGAAATTATAGAAGAAGGAGTGACTGACTCGCGATGAGCAAACCCTTTGAAATTGACTACATCCGCGTGAAAAAAGTTCAGTTCGGCGCTGCCTCCAGCCTGGTGGACGGCGTGCTGACCGTGAACCGTCAGGAGCTGCACGACCTGATTAACAGCGAGCTGTTCGCCAGCCTGAACATTGAACTGGCCTGCCCCGGCGAGAGCTGCCGCATCCTGGCCATCCACGACTGCATGCAGCCCCGCTGCAAGGTGGACAACCCTGAGGAGAGCTATCCCGGCATCTGGGGCAAGCGTGCCCCTGCCGGCGAGGGTAAGACCCTGGCCCTCAAGGGCGTCCTGGTTTCCGACATCTACTATGCCAAGTGCAATATCAAATACTATCTGGACATGGGCGGCAACGGCGCCCGCTATTCCCACTTCTCCAAGCACTACCACATCTGCCTGGAGGCCGTCCCCGCCGAAGGCGTCAGCGACGCCAGCTATGCCGAGGCTTTGAAGTACGCCTCCCTCACCGCCAACGTGTATCTGGCCAAGCTGGGTCTCGGCCAGGAGCCGGACGAGGTGGAGCGCTTCGAGCTGGGCCCCGTGGGCCCCGGCCCCGACGGCAAGCCCCTGCCCAAGGTGGCCTACTTCGCCACCCATCTGGCCTCCCACGACACCTGGAACTTCCTCTATTACGGCCAGAGCGCCCTGGGCTTCCTGCCCATGGTGGTCCAGCCCACAGAGGTCCTGGACGGCGCCATGGTCTGGCGGTATTGGGAGCCCAATTACTACCTGCAGAATGAGATGTATATCAAGGAGCTGATGCGCCGCCACGGCAAGGATCTGGAGTTCGTGGGCTGCGTCTTCGCCAACAACGTCATGCGCATAGACGGCAAGGACACCATGGGCATGATCGCCGCCCGCATCTGCCGGGACACCCTGAAGGCCGACTGCGTCATGGTGAACAAGTCCGCCATGGGCCACGCCCAGCTGGACTCTGCCCTGGCCTTTAACTGGATGGAGAAGATGGGCATGCCCGCCGTCACCAACCAGGCCGCCGTCACCAACTACGAGCCCGGCGACATGCTGGTCATCGCCGATCCCAAGATCGACGCGGTGATCAACAGCGGCCGCAACTGGGACGTGGAGCATCCCCGGGTGGACCGGCTCATCGGCGAGGGCGCCAACGTTCCCTGCCTGCTGGGCTACGATCCCTGGGGCCCCTTCACCCACACCACCAACTACGCGCTGTGCGGCTGCTGGTCCCAGATCGGGAACAGCTATCTCACCACCGACACAGACCTGGAGTGGAAATAAGGAGGGAACAGCATGGCTGAGAAACTGAGAGTTTTGCATTATATCAACCAGTTCTACGGCGGCATCGGCGGCGAGGATCAGGCCAACGTGGGCATCAGCACCCAGGACGGCCCCGTGGGCCCCGGCCTTCTGATGAACGGCATCCTGGGCGATCGGGGCGAGGTGGTGAAAACCATCATCTGCGGCGACAACACCATCGCCGAGAACACCGCTGAGATCATCGCCCAGATCCTGGACATCATCCGGGAGGTCAACCCCGATCTGGTCATCGCCGGCCCCGGCTTCAACGCCGGCCGCTACGGCATCGCTTGCGGCGCCGTGGCCGCCGCCGTCACCGAGGAGTTGAAGATCCCCTGTGCCACGGCTCTGTATTCCGAGAACCCCGGCACTGACATCTACAAGAACCGCTGCTACATCATCCAGACTGACAACAATGCCAGAAAGCTCCGTGACGCCATGAAGCGGCTGGTGGAGTTCGCCCTCCGCCTGGCCCAGGGCGACACCATCCGGGACGGCAAGGCCGAGGGCTACCACGGCAGCGGTCCCGCCATTCAGATCGATTACGAGACCCCCGCCTGCAAGCGCGGCATCGACATGCTGCTGGCCAAGTATTACGGCAAGCCCTTCCACACCGAGGTCATGATGCCCAACCACGAGGAGATCCCCATCCCCGTGCTGGATAAGCCCCTGTCCGAGTGTAAGATCGCTCTCATCACCGACGGCGGCCTGGTGCCCAAGGGCAACCCGGATAAGATGGTGCCCACCAACTCCAAGACCTTCAACTCCTATTCCATCGAGGGCATGGAGTCTCTGGACGCCAACGACTTCGAGGTCAGCCACCAGGGCTATAACAACGCTTTTGTTCTCGCCGACCCCAACCGCCTGGTACCTGTGGATGTCATGCGGGAAGAGGTAAAGGAGGGCAAGATCGGCTCCCTGCTGGAGCGTTACTTCACCACCGCCGGCGTCATGACGCCCATGGACATGGGCAAGAAGTTCGGCGAAGGCATCGCCAAGCTGCTGAAGGATTCGGAGGTAGACGCCGCCATCCTCACCTCCACCTGAGGTACCAGCTCTCGCTGCGGTGCAGTGATGACTAAAGAGATCCAGCGTGCCGGCATCCCCATCGTCCACGTCACCAACCTGACGAAGATCTCCGAGGGGATCGGCGCCAACCGGATTCTCCGGGGCAACAGCGTTCTCCACGTGTTCGGCAATCCCGCCCTGCCCGGCGCCAACGAGCATGCCTATCGCAAGGAGATGGTGGAGAAGGCCCTGCATATGCTGGAAGAGGTTCCCGAAGAGGGCAAGCACGCCCTGGTGGAAGAATAAACAACGAACAAAGGGGTTACGCGTATGAAAAAGATCCTGCTGGTGCCGGATTCTTTCAAGGGCACCATGTCCTCCACAGAGATCTGCTCCATTATGAAAGAGGCTCTTCTGAAGGCCTGGCCGGAGGCGGAAATCATCTCCATCCCCGTGGCCGACGGCGGCGAGGGCAGCGTGGATGCGTTTTTGACCGCCGTTGGCGGTCAGCGTGTCAGCGTTCCCTGCCAGGGCCCCTACGGTGAGGCCATGGAGGGCTTCTACGGCCTGCTGCCTGACGGCACCGCTGTGGTGGAGATGGCCGCCGCCGCGGGACTGCCCCTGGTGGGAGAGAACCGCCAGGCCCACAAGACCACCACCTACGGCGTGGGCCAACTGATCCTGGCCGCCGCCCAGGCGGGGGCTAAAAAGATCATCGTGGGTCTGGGCGGCAGCGCCACCAACGACGGCGGCGCCGGTACCGCCGCGGCCCTGGGCGTCCGCTTCCTGAACAGCGACGGCGAAGCCTTTGTCCCCGTGGGCGGCACGCTGGATCAGGTGGCCTCCATCGACGGTTCCGCCCTCTCCCCTGCCCTGCAGGGTGTGGAGATCGTCACCATGTGCGATATCGACAACCCCCTCTGCGGCCCCACCGGCGCCAGCGCCGTTTTCGGTCCCCAGAAGGGCGCCGACGAGGCCACAGTGGCCTTGCTGGATAAGAATCTGGCCCATCTGGCCGACGTGGTGGCTCGGGATCTGGGCCGGGAGTGCCGCAACATCCCCGGCGCCGGCGCCGCTGGCGGCATGGGCTTCGGCATGGCCGCTTTCCTGCAAAGCCGTCTACAGCCCGGCATCGAGACCGTGCTGGACACCGTCCGCTTTGATGACCTGGCCCGGGACGCCGACCTGATCTTCACCGGTGAGGGAAAGATCGACTCCCAGAGCCTGCGGGGCAAGGTGGTCATCGGTGTGGGACGCCGGGCCAAGCCCCTGGGCGTGCCGGTGGTAGCCGTGGTGGGCGACATCGGCGACGGCGTGGAGGGTGCCTATGAGGAGGGTATCTGCGGTATTTTCAGCATCAACCGCCTGGCTATTCCCTTCTCCGAATCCCGTTTCCGCAGTCCCGCGGACATGCGCCTGACCATGGAGAACCTGGCCGTCTTCCTCAAGCGGCTGGGCCATTGATCCAACGTAACAAAAAGAGACGGAACGCTGTGCGTTCCGTCTCTTTTTGTCCGGCAGGGAAAAAGTACGCCCGGTTCGATATCCTGGTGCAAAGCAAAAGGGGGCGCAACGTCTGCGTCCCCTGTTCCTTTCCCGGGAAAAGCCGCCGTGGGGCCCGCCGCCCGGTGCGGCTTATACGAATTCTTAATAAAACGGTTTATCCGTTTTATGGGGGCCACAGAATGTGGCCCGGCGGCAAAGCCGCAAGCATGTTGTCAATCCTTTTCTTGGCGCCATGGGCGCGGCGGCGTGTTACGCCGCCATAAAAAGGTTTTTAAACCTTTTTATCATGAAACAGTATTATTTCTTGAAGCTGTCCTTCAAAGACACACTGCGGTTGAAGACCAGCGCGCCGGGCTTGGAGTCCTTGTTGTCCAGGCAGAAGTAGCCCTGGCGCATGAACTGGAAACTGGCGGGCGCCTCCATATTGGACAGGCCTGCCTCCACCTTGCAGCCGCTGAGCACCTCCAGAGACTGGGGATTGATATAGTCCAGGAAGTTCTTGTCGGCGCCGTCGGGATCGGGATCGGTGAAGAGATTGTCGTAGAGCCGCACCTCGGCGTCCACAGCGGTGGCAGCGTCCACCCAGTGGATGGTGGCACCCTTCACCTTGCGGCCGTCGGCAGGATCGCCGCCCCGGCTGTTGGGGTCGTACTCGCACAGCACCTCGGTGACGTTGCCGTTTTCATCCTTCACGCAGCCGGTGCAGGTGATGAGATAGGCACCCTTCAGGCGGCACTCCGGGCCGCCGGGGAACAGGCGCTTGTACTTGGGAACCGGCGTCTCCAAAAAGTCCTCGGCCTCGATCCAGAGGTTCCGGGAGAAGGTGATCTCCCGGGTGCCGGCGGAGGGATCCACCGGGTTGTTCTCCACGGAGAAGGTCTCGCTCTGGCCCTCGGGGTAGTTGGTGACGGTGAGGCGGATGGGCCGCAGAACAGCCATGGTCCGCTTGGCAGTCTCGTTCAGATCCTCCCGCAGGCAGTGCTCCAGGAAGCCATATTCCACAGTGGAGTCGGCCTTGGCCACGCCGATGCGCTCACAGACATTGCGGATGGAGCGGGGGGTATAGCCCCGGCGGCGCAGGCCGCAGAGGGTGGGCATCCGGGGATCGTCCCAGCCGTCCACATAGTTCCCCTCCACTAGGGCACGGAGCTTCCGCTTGGACATCACCGTGTAATTGATCCCCAGACGGGCGAATTCGATCTGCCGGGGTTTGCTGGGCAGGTCACAGTGATCCACCACCCAGTCGTACAGGGGGCGGTGATTCTCATATTCCAGGGAGCACAGGGAGTGCGTGATCCCCTCCAGGGCGTCCTGAATGGGGTGGGCGAAGTCATACATGGGGAAAATGCACCACTTGGTCCCCTGGCGATGATGCTCAATGTAACGGATGCGGTAGAGGACGGGGTCCCGCATGTTGAAGTTACCCGAGGCCAGGTCAATCTTTGCCCGGAGGGTATACTTCCCCTCGGGGAACTCGCCGTTCTTCATCCGCTGGAAGAGGTCCAGGTTTTCCTCCACCGGGCGGTCCCGCCAGGGGCTCTTGGCGGGGGTGGTGGTGTCGCCCCGGTACTCCTTAAACTGCTCCGGGGTGAGCTCACAGACATAGGCCAGGCCTTTTTGGATAAGCTCCACCGCCAGCTCGTAGGTCTTTTCAAAGTAATCCGAGCCATAATAGAACCGGTCATCCCAGTCGAAGCCCAGCCAGTGGATGTCCTCCTGAATGGCGTCCACATACTCGGTGTCCTCTTTGGCGGGGTTGGTGTCGTCCATCCGCAGGTTGCAGATGCCGCTGTACTTTTCCGCTGTGCCAAAGTCGATGGTCAGAGCCTTGCAGTGGCCAATATGAAGATAGCCGTTGGGCTCTGGCGGGAAACGGGTGTGAACCTTTTTCCCCTCGCAGCGCCCGCCGGGCTGCAGTTCCTCTTCAATGATGCTGTGAATGAAATTGGTGCTCATGGTTTCTTCCGCCATGGTATCACTCCTTCTACGAATTCTCAATAAAACGATTGTATCGTTTTATTGGAGCCGCGCAAGCGGCCCGGCGGACGCAGCCGCCAAGAATGTTGTCAATACCTTTCTTGCGCCACAGGCGCAGCGGCGCATTGCGCCGCAATAAAAACTTTGTTGAAGTTTTTTATTAAGAAACAGTATTATCACGTGTTTTCTGTCAGTAACACTTTATTATATACCGTTTTCCCAATGGATTGCAACCATCTGTGTTAAAAAAGGGGAATTTCTTGGATTCTTCTCTCCGGTCTCTCTTACTTTGCAGGGTTTGCCACCGCTTCCGCCACACGGATGCCGTCCACGGCGGCGGAAACGATCCCGCCCGCGTAACCGGCCCCTTCCCCGCAGGGGTACAGTCCCCGGAGATTCGACTGGAAGGTCTTGTCCCGCAAGAGGCGGACAGGAGAGGAGGAACGGGTTTCCACCCCCACCATCAAGGCGTCGGGGGCGGCAAAACCGTGGAGTTTTCGATCCAGGGCGGGGAGAGCCTGTGCCAGGGTGTCAGTCACATTGCCCGGCAGGGTCTCCCGTAGGTCCCCAAAGATCACGTCGGGGCGGTAGGTGCTTCGGCTGTGCAAGAGGTTCGGGCTGGGAAGCCCCCGGAGGAAATCCCCCACCCGCTGGGCGGGAGCCTCGTAGCCGGGGCGGCCAAACTGATAGGCCCGCTCTTCCCAGAACCGCTGAAAGGCGGCGCCGGCCAAGGGATCGTCGCTGCCGAAGTCCCCGGGGCCGACACCCACCAGGAAACCGCCGTTGATCCATTCCCCGTCCCGGGCCCGGTTGCTCATACCGTTGGTCACCACCCCGCCGGGTTCGGAAGCCGCCGCCACAATCTGCCCGCCGGGACAGACGCAGAAAGTATAGGCCGAGCGCCCGTTGGGCAGATGGCAGACCAGCTTGTAATCGGCAGGAGGGAGCTTGTCCCAGCTTTGACCAAACTGGGCCTGGCTGATCCGATCCTGCCTGTGCTCGATCCGCACGCCGATGGCAAAGGGCTTTTGCTCCATAAGCACCCCGGCCTCCCGCAGCATTTGGAAGGTGTCCCGGGCCGAATGGCCTGGAGCCAGAATGAGGGCGTCACAGGCCATGGTATAGCGGCCCATCCCCTCTTCCACCACAAGCTCTGTGAGGCGGTCCCCGGTCACATGGATTCCGCAGAGGCGATGGCCAAAGCGGACCTCTCCGCCCAGTTCTTTGATGCTCTCCCGGAGATTCTTCACCACCTGCCGCAGTAGATCGGTGCCCACATGGGGCTTATGCTGCCAGAGGATATCCTCCGGGGCGCCAGCAGCCACAAAGGTTTCCATCACATGGGAAAGGCGGGGATCATGGGTGCCTGTGGTGAGCTTCCCGTCGGAAAAGGTCCCCGCGCCTCCCTCGCCAAACTGGACATTGGACTCAGGGTTCAGGTCCCCACCCCGCCAAAAGGCTTCCACATCCTTTACACGCTGCTCCAGCGCCGGCCCGCGCTCCAAAAGGATGGGCGAAAGGCCGGCCCGAGCTAAGCAAAGGGCTGCCATCAACCCAGCGGGACCGCTTCCCACCACCACGGGGGGAAGGCCAGAGGATCGGGTGACCGCCGGAAACTGATAGGGCGCTGTCTCCTCCCTTAGGGTGACATTCCGGCTCTTTGCCCGGGCCACCACCTCTGCCTCATGGGCGAGGGACACATCTACGGTCATCACATAGTGGACGTCGGTTTTCTTTCGGGCGTCGATGGATTGCCGCACCGGAACACAACGGTGGATCTTTCCCACGGGGACCCCCAGGACACGAGCTGCTTTCTTTTTGAGCAGCGTGGGATCTCCCTCCGGGGGCAGGATCAAATTGGTGATTCGTACCATGGTCTCCTCCTCGTTTCAAAGACTGCTGCAATGGGGCCAGCAAACAAGAAAACCCACACCGCCGGGAAACACCGGCAGCATGGGTCTCCCTGCCTGTTCATGGCGTCACTTCCCGCTCATCCGGAAGGTCCACCAGAATGGGCTCCACCCCCAAATAGGGCAAAAACTTCTGCCGGATCTCCTGCATGGAGAGATTCAAGGTGGAGGTGTTGATACAAGGATGGCAGCCAAAACGGTCTCCCTCTGCCACAGATCTGTCCAGAATCAGTTGAACCCTATGGTTCTGGTCGTTCATCATCGCCAAGATCGTCGCCGAACCAGGGGTAACCCCCAGATAGGTTTCCATGTCCTCGGGAGAGCCAAAGGAAAGCCGGGCGGACCCAATTTGTTTGGAAAGCTCCTTGGTGCGGAAAGGCTTCTCCCCTTCCATGAGGAGCAGATAGAAATTGGTCTTCTGCCGGTTGCATAAAAACAGGTTTTTGCAAATGGGCGCCCCCAGATAGCCCTCGACAGCCTCACAGTCGGCAACGGTATTGGCCGCCTCGTGATCCACCCGGTCATAGGCAATGCCCAGGTGATCCAACAGGTCATAGCAGGCGACCTCCCGGGCCAGACGGCCAGAGCAGTCAGCAGGACGGCCAGTGTAGCGTGTGACATCAATGTTCATATAGACTTACTCCTCTTAGAAAGAGAGGGCAGTGGTGCGCCACTGCCCTCTCTCGAATCATCAAATCAAACGGATCGCTAATTACTTCTTCAGCATCCAGCCGGAAACGACCATCTTCTGAACTTCGGTGGTACCCTCATAGATCTCGGTGATCTTAGCGTCACGCATCATTCTCTCAAAGGGATACTCACGGGTGTAACCGCAGCCGCCAACCAGCTGGACAACACGACGGGTCACGTCGGAAGCCACATCAGCAGCAAACATCTTACCCATAGCAGCCAGGTGGCTGTAGGGCTCGTGGTTCTGCTTAGCCATAGCAGCGCGATAGATCAGCAGACGGGCAGCGTCAACCTTGGTCTGCATGTCAGCCAGCTCAAACTGGGTGTTCTGGAATGCGGACAGGGGCTTGCCAAACTGCTTACGCTGCTTCAGATAGGGGATGCACTCGTCGATAGCGCCCTGAGCGATACCCAGAGCCTGGGCAGCAACGCCGATACGGCCGCCGTCCAGCAGCATCATAGCGATCTTGAAGCCTTCGCCTTCCTTGCCCAGCAGGTTCTCAGCGGGGACCTCGCAGTCATCGAAGACCAGCTCATAGGTGGCGGAAGCGCGGATGCCCATCTTCTTCTCCTTGGTGCCGAAGCTGAAGCCCTTGAAGCCCTTCTCCACGATGAAGGCGGACAGGCCCTTGTGGCCAACGCTCAGGTCGGGGTTGGTACGGGCAAAGACAACATAGGTGTCGGCATAGTAACCATTGGTAATGAAGATCTTGGTGCCATTCAGGATATACTTGTCACCCTTCAGGACAGCGGTGGTGCGAACGCCGTTGGCGTCGGTACCAGCACCGGGCTCGGTCAGACCCATAGCGCCCAGCTTCTCGCCCTGAGCCAGGGGAACCAGATACTTCTGCTTCTGCTCCTCGGTGCCGAACTCCAGGATAGGCCAGGAGCACAGAGAACCGTGGACAGAGAACATGATGGAGGTGGAAGCGCAATACTTAGCCAGCTCCTCGCAGCAGACGATATAGGTCAGATAAGACAGACCAGCGCCGCCGTACTCCTCGGGGATATAGGTGCCCAGCATGCCCATTTCAGCCAGCTTCTCGCGGGCGTTCATGGTGAACTCTTCCTTCTCGTCCAGTTCAGCAGCGATGGGCTTGACTTCCTTCAGGCAGAAGTCGTGGAGCATGTCAAGAATTTCCTGCTCCATTTCGTTCAGTTTGAAATCCATAATTTTTCCTTTCTTTCCCGTGGGATGCTCCCCCCCTCACAGGGGGGGAGCATTCCAAGGTATGTTAAAATAAAATTTCTAACAAAAATTAGTCCTTGTCAGCCAGGATCAGCTTGGTCAGAGCGGGGCAGACATCATACAGGTTGCCGATAACGCCCAGGTCGGCCACGCCGAAGATGGGGGCCTCGGGGTCCTTGTTGATGCAGACGATGAAGTCGGAGGAGCCCATGCCGGCCAGGTGCTGGATAGCGCCGGAGATGCCGCAGGCGACATACAGCTTGGGGCCAACGGTCTTACCGGTCTGGCCAACCTGGTGGGAGTGGGGAATCCAGCCAGCGTCAACAGCGGCACGGGAGGAACCCACAACGCCGCCCAGAGCGTCAGCCAGAGGCTTAATGGTGGTCTCGAAGCCCTCGGGGCCGCCCAGACCACGGCCGCCGGAGACGATGATGTCAGCGCCTTCCAGGTCGACCTTCTCGCCTTCCTCAGCGATGGTCTCGATCACCTTGATACGGATCTGATCAGCGGGGAAGACAAAGTCGATCTTCTCCACGGGAGCTTCACGGGTGTAGTCGGGCTCCAGCTTCTTGTTCACGCCAGGACGGCAGGTGCCGATCTGGGGGAAGGTGAAGGGGCACAGGATGGTAGCCATCAGGTTACCACCGAAAGCGGGACGGGTCCAAGCAACCTTGCCGGAAGCTTCGTCGATGTCCAGGGAGGTGCAGTCTGCGGTCAGACCGGTCTTCAGACGGCCGGCAACACGGGGACCCAGGTCACGACCCATGGGGGAAGCGCCCATCAGAATGGTGGTGGGGCAGTCAGCCTCGACGCAGTGCACGATAGCGGCAGTGTAAGCGTCGGTGCTGTAGTGTGCATAGACCTCGTCGTCGACGAGCAGGACCTTGTCAGCGCCATAAGCGATGGCTTCCTTCACAGCCTCGTCGCAGTTGTGGCCGATGACCAGAGCGACAGTCTTACCACCCTGGATGGCAGCCAGACGACGGCCGGGGTTCAGCAGCTCCAGGCCAACGTTTCTTGCCTTGCCGTCTTTGGTTTCAATAAAGACCCACAGGTCCTTAGTCTTTGCTTCATAGCTAGTCTGTAACATTGTTCTTCGTCCTCCCCTCTATTAGATAACGCCCTTGTCCTTGAGCAGGTCATACAGCTTCTTTGCGGACTCTTCAGGAGTCTCTTCCTTGATCTTCAGGCCGCCTTCCTTACGAGGAGGAGTGAAGCTCTTCTTAACCTTGGTGGGAGAACCCTTCAGGCCGGATCTCTCAACGTCCAGGCCGCAGTCGGCAGCGTTCAGGACGGGAATCTTAGCCTTGTTAGCAGCCATCTTGGACTTGATGGTGGGGAAGCGGGGCTCATAATCGGGCTTGGTGATGGTAACAGCGCAGGGGCAAGCCATCTCGAGGATTTCGAAGCCGTCTTCCAGCTCCTTCTTCACGCGGACGCCCTTGCCATCCTCGGTGGGCCAAACTTCCCAACCGTAGGTGACCTGGGGATAATCCAGATCTTCTGCGACCTGAGGACCAACCTGAGCGGTATCGCCGTCGATAGCCTGCTTACCGAACATCAGCATATCAAACTTGATGCCCTCGTCAGCCTCGATCTTCTGGATAGCCTTGGACAGGATGTAACCGGTGGCCAGAGTATCGGAACCACCGCAAGCGCGGTCAGAGACCAGATAAGCCTTGTCGCCGCCGACAGACAGGCACTCCTTCAGAGCGGCCAGAGCCTGCTCGGGACCCATGGACAGGACGTAAATCTTGGTGCTCTTGTCCTTGTCCTTAATGCGGGCAGCAGCTTCGAGTGCATAAGCATCGAAGGGGCTGACGATGGCGGGAACGCCTTCACGCATCAGGGTGTTGGTAACAGGATCAATTTTGATAATGGTCGTGTCCGGCACTTGTTTAATGCAAACAAGTATGTTCATTTCTGATTTCCCCCTATTTTTGATTTGTTTTATTTTGGCAGGACCGCCTGTCCCCTGCTCGTCCGGAGCAGGAGCAAAGCGTTGGTCTTGCTCCCTCTCCCGGCGAAGAGGTTCCGGACTGTTCTGCCAGATTTAAACGCCGACCCAAAGTGACCTTCGGTGGCTGACGTTTCGTTGGGGCGGGGTCACAAAGCGCGCGCTCCACCCAGGACATTACGGTGTGTATTATAACAAAGGATCTTTCAAATTACAAGATGGGAAAGTATCGCATCGGAAAAAAATTTTTCTCCGTTCCATCCCGAATTTAGTCGTTTCGCCGAAATATGGCCCAGAAGGTTCCATGGGAGCCGGTCTGTCTGGCCGGCTCCCCCGTTTTCTCCTGTTTTTTCCCTTATTCTCCGAAGAATTTGTCGTGGATCGCCTGAACCGCCTGCTTGGCGTCGGCCTCGTCCAGAAGCACGGATACCTTGATCTCACTGGTGGAAATCATGTGGATATTGATGTCCGCGTCATACAGGGCTCCAAACATCTTTGCGGCCACGCCGGCGTTGTCCACCATGCCGGCGCCCACGATGGAAACCTTGACCACGCTCTTGTCCACGTCGATCCGGTCAAACTCCAGGCTGGACTTGTGCTCCTCCAGCAGGGCCACCGCCTGGTCCACGTCGCTGCGGCGAACGGTAAAGCTGATATCCTGGGTTTCGTCCCGGCCAATGGATTGGAGGATGATGTCCACATTGATGTTCTGCTGACCCAGCAGGGAGAACACCTTATAGGCAATACCGGGCTTATCCTCAACGCCCACCAGGGCCAGGCGGGCTACGTTTTTATCCTTTGCCACACCGCTGATCTGGGTCTTTTCCATAAGTTTCGCAACCTCCTTGACTTTCGTGCCCGGCTTTCTCTCAAAGCTGGACAGCACTTCTAAATTCACCTGATATTTTTTGGCCAGCTCCACAGAGCGGTTGTGGAGGACCTGGGCCCCCAGGCTGGCCAGTTCCAACATCTCGTCAAAGGTGATCTCCTCCAGCTTCCGCGCGCCGGCGACATGGCGGGGGTCCGCGGTGTAGATGCCGTCTACGTCGGTATAGATCTGGCAGAGATCAGCCTTAAGGGCCGCGGCCAGGGCCACAGCGGAGGTGTCTGAACCACCCCGGCCCAGGGTGGTGATATCGCCGTATTTATTGATCCCCTGGAAGCCCGTCACGATGACAATGGAATGGCTCCGGTCCAGCTCGGACTGAACCCGCTCCACATTGATTTTTTTAATCCGGGCATTGCTGTAGCTGCTGTTGGTCTGCACCCCGGCCTGCCAGCCGGTGAGGGAGACCGCAGGAAGCCCCATGGTCTCAAGGGCCATGGCGCAGAGAGAACAGGAGATCTGTTCCCCGGTGGACAGCAGCATATCCATCTCCCGCCGGGACGCGTTGGGGTTAATCTCCCGGGCCTTTTCAATCAGCTCATCGGTGGTATCACCCTGGGCCGAGAGGACCGCGACCACACGGTTTCCCTGGCGATAGGTGTCCGCGATAATCTGGGCTACGTTCCGGATCCGATCCGCGTTGGCCACCGAGGTTCCGCCAAATTTTTGTACAATCAGTCCCATCACACATACCTCCTGTCACACAGCGCCGGCTTTTCGCGCTGTGGGGAACGAGATTGCTCTTAGAATACACAAGAATGCTATAGTACCCCTTTATCCTATGTACTGGGGCAGGAAAGGGTCAATCCAACACACGGATGACCGCCAAGACTTCTTTCTCCTTCAGCACTTCGTCCAGCTGGGGACGGGTCATGGCGGGGGTAATCCAGCCGCTCTCCCCCGCCTTGCCATTGGGGATGGTCAGCTTCTCCCCTTCCAGCTCACCCTGAGCCAGCCGGACATACCACTGGCTGGCCAGCCCATCGGAAGAGGTGACCGCCTCCGGGCGGTTGGGCTGCCAGGGCAGGTAGCTTGCCCGCTCCAGCCGGCGGGCAGCGGCAATCACATCGGCCACCACGGCGCTGGCGGTGGGGAGTTTGCCGGCGCCCCGGCCGTAGAACATCACATCGCCGGTGGCGTCGCCCTTCACCATAATAGCGTTGAACACGTCCTCCACCCCGGCCAAGGGATTCTGAAGGTTCACAAAGTGGGGCTCCACATAGGCGCAGACGGTGCCGTCCTCCTTGGCGATGGCCCGGCCCAGAAGCTTAATGCGCCGGCTGCAGGCATCGGCATAGGCCTCATCCTCCAAGGTGATCTTGGTGATCCCGGTGGTGGGTACCTGGGTAGGCAGCAAATGCCAGCCAAAGGCAATGGAAGAGAGGATGCACAGCTTGCGGCAGGTGTCGTGGCCCTCCACGTCGGCGGCCGGATTCTGCTCCGCGTAGCCGTTGGCCTGGGCCCCCTTCAGCGCCTGGTCGAAGGGGATGCCGTCCTGGACCATGCGGGTGAAAATATAGTTGGCGGTCCCGTTGAGGATACCGCAGATTTCCAGAATGTCGTTGGCGGCCATGCACTCGCTCAGGGGACGGAGGATGGGGATGCCCCCGCCCACGCTGGCCTCAAAGAGGTAGACCACCTGGTGCTCCGCCGCTAGCGCCAGAAGCCGGCGGCCGTGGGTGGCCACCAGCTCCTTGTTGGAGGTCACCACGCTCTTGCCCGCTTTCAGGGCCCGCTCGGTGAAGTCCAGGGCGGCGCCCACGCCGCCGATAGTCTCCACCACCACGTTGACCTCAGGGTCCTTTTCAATGGCGGAGAAATCCTTGACGAAGCAGGAAGCAAAGGGGCTGTCGGGAAAATCCCGCACATCTAAAATGTATTTCAGCTCGATGAGCTCATCAGCCTTTTTGTTGATCCCGGCGCCGTTGCCCGTCAGGACCTCCGCCACGCCGGAGCCAACTACGCCAAAGCCCAAAATCGCTACTTTTACCATAATATTGAATCCCATCCTTTTTCTTTTCTGAGTGGTGGCTGGTTACCCTGCCAAAACCTCGCTGCGCAGGACGCCGTCGGCCCCGTCCAGCCGGGCCAAAAGGTCTTGAAGACTGCCCTGGAGGCCAGAGGTCTCCGCGTTCACCGTCACCACGGCGCAGCCATTGATCGGCAGCCCCTGGTTGATGGTGAGGATATTGGCCCCGGAGCCGGCGAAAAGGTTCAGCACGTGGGAGAGAATCCCCGGCTCGTCTTTCAGCATAATCTGAAAGGTGACGATCCGCCCGTGGAGCATATCCTGAAAGGGCCGGACCGCATCCTTATACTTGTAAAAGGCACTGCGGCTGATGCCTGCCAACTGGACCGCCTGATTGACCGTCTCAGCCTCGCCGGTGTCCAGCATCCGCCGGGCATCCACCACTTTCCGGAAGATCTCCGGCAGAGCCGCCGCGTCTACAATGTAATAGTTTGGCGCTTTCGACATGATTCGCCTCCCTCCCATCGGTCATCATTTTTGTCGTTGTGATGGTTATTCTATCACATCTGTCCTTCTATGGCAACAAAAAGTATTTGACTGAACGACAGTTTTTCCTGTCCTTTTAGAGGCGTTTCGGTCATATCACGCAAAAGCGGGCCTTGGAAACCCAAGGCCCGCTGAGACGCAGAGAGTCTATTCACTTGCTTTTGACCGCCGTCGCCCTCTGGGTGTGGCCTCACCGCCGGTTTCCGCCGGTGGGGTTTCCGGGGTGGTACCGGGATCGGGGGTGGTACCGGGGTCCGTCGTGGTGCCGGGGTCGGGGGTATCCCCGGGCTCCGTAGTGGAGGGGGGGACCGCCGGGTCCGGCTTCTGAACCTTGTGATAGGTGCAGGTGCCGGTGGGCACGTCGTCGGGGAAGAAGTAGCCTGTGGTCAGGTGGCCGCCGCAGGCGGGGCCGGGCAGCATACCGCTGACAGAGCAATAGGTCACTTTCTTCATAGTGGACGTATCCGGCGTATCGAACTGCTTATAGGGCAGGGTCTTGTGGACTTCCGACATGACCTGCTTCCACAAGGTGGTGGAGGGGTTTTTCAAGTAGGTCGCCAGCCGCTCCTGCCGGTCATAGCCGGTCCAGACTGCTGCGGTGTAATAGGGGGTGTAGCCCACAAACCACAGATCTTTCCGGGAGGTTGTGGTGCCCGTCTTACCGGCGATGTCCTGGCCGCTGAAGTTGGCGGCGGTACCGGTGCCCCGGCTGACCACGTTCTGGAGCATTTGGGTCATATAATAGGTGGTGCGGTCCGAGAGGATGGTCTCTCCCTCTTCGGCTTCCTTCCGCAGAAGGGTTTTATCTCCCTGGGTTACCATGGTGTAGGTTCTGGGGGCTTTATACACACCCTGCCGGGGGAAAGCTGAGTAGGCCGCCGCCATTTCATAGGTGCTCACACCTTCGGTCAAACCGCCCAGGGCCAGGGGGCCTTCATCAATATCTGAATAGGTCGTTCCGCCTCGGGTAAGAGATTTGACCAATTTAATATGGAATTTATCCTGCATAAAGTCAAAGCTCGTCTGAGCTCCAACCATATTCAAAACCTTGACCGCCACCGTATTGATGGAATCCTGCACAGCCGTGGCCACAGACACATTGCCGCGGTAGCCGCCGCTGGCGTTGACCGGCCAGTCCCTGCCGTTGATCTTCCGCACAGGGGAGTCCTCCACCACCGTGGACGGGGTCACCTTCCCCAGCTCAATGGCCGGGGCGTAGACCGCCAGGGGCTTGATGGAGGAGCCGGGGGGCCGCTTACTGCTGGTGGCCCGGTTCAGGCCGCGGCTGACCGTCTTCTCTCCCACGCCGCCGGCCATGGCGACCACTTCACCGGTTTTATTGTCCACAATGGTAATGGCCGACTGGAGGGTCTGCCCGCTGGCAGAGGTATAATTCAGGTTGTTTCTGTCATTGTAGACCTTATCCACCGCCGCCTGTACATCGGGGTTCATACAGCTATAAATTTCCAGGCCGCCGGAGAACACCAGGTCCTTGGCGTATTTTTCCGAGTAATTATAGGTATCCATCAGATCCTGGATCACGTCGTTGATCACCTGGTCCTCATACCAGGTATACACCGTGCGCTTCGTGGTGCTCGTTCCCTGGCCCTTGCCCTCCACGTTAAAGACCAGTTCCTCGGAAACGGCGGCGTCATATTCCTCCTGGGTAATATACTCCTGTTCCAGCATCGCATTCAGGATGGTTAGCTGGCGCTCTTTGTTAAAGTCTTTAGCGGTCTTGACCTCGCCGGTCTCGGGGTCCTTCACCTCCAATGTCCCCAGCGGGTCGTATTTGGAGGGATTGTTGGTGATCCCGATCAGGCTGGCACATTCCGCCAGGGAAAGCTCAGAGACCGGCTTTCCGAAATAGGCGTAAGAAGCGGTATAGACGCCGTTGCAGTTTTGCCCAAGGTAAATGTAGTTTAGATAGGCTCCTAAAATTTCTTCCTTGGTGTATTTTTTCTCAAACTCCAAGGCACGGAAAATTTCCATGATCTTCCGTTTTACCGTGACCTCGTTGTCGCTGGTCATGTTTTTGATGAGCTGCTGGGTCAGGGTGGAGCCCCCCTGGATGTCCTGCCCTGTAAACATCAGGCTGATGGCCTTGACCGTACGAATCCAGTCCACACCGTTGTGCTTATAGAACCGCTTGTCCTCAATGGCTACCGCGGCATCTTTCAAATATTGGGGGATCTGGTCATACTTTACCCAAACCCGGTTCTCGTCTCCATAAAGGGTTTGCACGGTTGTGTAGTCCCCCGTGCTGGGGTCTTTGGCCAGAATGGAGCTGGTCTGGGCCACTGTGTAGTCGTTCATTTCCAAACCCGCGTTGGGGATGATGACATTTTTAATATAGGTGGCCGCCATGCACAGGAGCATGGCTCCGGTGATGAGGCAGATGAGCACGATGGTCATAACCACCCGAAAGGCTCTGCCGTGTTTTTTGCGCTTTCGTTTCGTACTTTTTCCTCGCCGGTCGCGGGGGTCCTTGGGATCTCTGGGCTCCCGGGAGGACCGCTGGTCGCGGGAAGGTTGTGTGTCTCGATAGTAATCCAAATTGACACCTCCGATTGAATCAGTCAAAAAGGGCGGCGCCCTTCCAGGGAAGGCGCCTGTCTCTGTCTTCTCAAGGGATGGTAAATCACGCCTATTCTATGTATTATACCACAGGATTTTTATTTGTCTATCCATGAAGAGAAAGGTTTTTGTGGAAACTTTCGCTAAAAAACTTTTCCTCTCTTTCCTCTTGCTTTTTTCATTTTCACAGGGTACAATACACTCAGACAAACAAAGGAGATCACGATATGAGCGAAGAATACAGCGCAAATTTCATCACCGTGACCGACGAGGACGGCAACGAATTCGAACTGGAGCATCTGGACACCATTGAATGGAACGGACAGACCTATCTGGCCTTTTTCCCCGCCGTCCAAGAGGGCGAGGACGCCCCCGACGAAGAGGAGCTGGGTCTTGTGATCCTCAAAGCCATCCAGGAAAACGGCGAGGAGATCCTCTCCACCCTGGACAGTGACGAGGAGATCGACGCGGTATACAACGAGTTTATGAAAGAGCTCTTCGCGGAAGAAGAGGAAGAGTAAGCCCTCCCTTCCTGTGAAAGACCTTCTGTTCCGTCCGCAAACCTCTTGATAACAGAATACGCATGGAAACGCCCTGCTCGGTGCGTGGAAATGGGCCCTTTTAAACCCACATTTTTGAAACGGGACGCTAACTCGACGTGTGGATTGCAGGCCTCCTGACCTTTGGTCGGAAGTTGGAAGCAAAGAAGCACGCCGGAGGCAACCCACCTGCCATTACGTGCAGGTTTTAATTGGGCCCCCACGGCCAGAGCGGGGCTTTCTGATTTGCAGGGTGCTTTTCACCCTCCCCCTCTGCTTGGCCTATAAATTAGGCCCGGCAGGGGATTTTTTGCCAATATTCCCTGTTCCTTTTGGCTCTTTTCGTCAAAACGACAGCCATATCACGGTTTTACCAATTCTTTTTCTGTTCCGTTTTTGTCAAGTGTACATTGTGCCCAAAAAACGCTTTTCATTCTTGTTGCATATTTTCAGCTGGTAACAACTTGCCAGCTTCCTTTATCAATGGTATACTAAAGCTGTAGACGGTTACCCCACGATTTGTGGTCAAACCGTATAAACACTCTTTGAGTATTTTGGAAAGGATGCGATTCCCCATGATTAAAGATTTTGGTTTCATCATCCCTCAGAACTGCCAGTTCGGTATGGGCGCTCTGAAGAAGCTGCCTGACTTCCTGAAGGCTGCCGGCTCTGACAATGTTATGCTGATCTCCGACCGTGGCCTGGAAGCCATCGGTGTTGTGGACAAGGTCCGCGAGATCATCAAGGGCGCCAACCTGAAGTACAGCGAGTACCTGGACGTTCTGCCCAACCCCACCACCACCATCGTGGATGAGTGCGCTGCTCAGTACAAGGCTGCTGGCTGCACCGCTATCATCGCTCTGGGCGGCGGCTCCCCCATGGACGTTGCTAAGGCTGTCGGCGTTGTCGCTAAGTTCGGCGGCACCATCGGCGACTACGAAGGCGTCGGCAAGGTTCCCGCTCCCATCGACACCCTGATCGCTGTGCCCACCACCGCCGGCACCGGCTCCGAGGTTACCGTGGCTGCCGTTATCACCGACGAAGCTCGTAACTACAAGCTGTCCGTCCTGGGCCCCGAAATCTCCCCCACCTACGCTGTTCTGGATCCCGAGCTGATCATGACCGCTCCCGCCTCCGTGGCTGCTGCCTGCGGCGTTGACGCTCTGATCCACGCTATGGAGTCCTACATCAACACCGATGCCAACC
>JALERU010000062.1 GCA_022764045.1 Clostridiales bacterium
GAAGAAGTGGCTGGAGGAGAAGGGCATCGGCCATGAGAAGGTGAACTATAAGCTCCGTGACTGGGTCTTCTCCCGCCAGCGGTATTGGGGTGAGCCTATCCCCCTGGTCAACTGCGAGAAGTGCGGCTGGGTCCCCCTGCCCGAGGACCAGCTCCCCCTGCTGCTGCCCGAGGTGGAGAGCTACGAGCCCACCGACAACGGCGAGTCCCCCCTGGCACCCATGACCGACTGGGTGAACACCACCTGCCCCTGCTGCGGCGGCCCCGCCAAGCGGGAGACCGACACCATGCCCCAGTGGGCCGGCTCCTCCTGGTACTTCCTGCGGTATATGGACCCCCACAACGACAAGGCTCTGGCCTCCAAGGAAGCCCTGAACTACTGGGGCCAGGTGGATTGGTACAACGGCGGCATGGAACACACCACCCTCCACCTGCTCTACTCCCGGTTCTGGCACAAGTTCCTGTATGACATCGGCGTGGTGCCCTTTGCTGAGCCCTATCACAAGCGCACCAGCCACGGCATGATCCTGGGCGAGGGCGGCGAGAAGATGTCCAAGTCCCGGGGTAATGTGGTCAATCCCAACGACGTGGTGGCCCAGTACGGCGCCGACACCATGCGGATGTACATCATGTTCATCGGCGACTTTGAAAAGGCCGCCGCTTGGTCCGACAACGCGGTGAAGGGCTGCAAGCGATTCCTGGACCGCATCTGGAACCTGGCCGAGCAGGTCACCGAGGCCGACGCCTACGGCAAGGACAACGAGGCCCTGGTTCACAAGACCATTAAGAAGGTCAGCGACGATATTGAGAACATGAAGTTCAACACCGCCATCGCGGCTCTCATGACCCTGACCAATCAGTTCTATGACAAGGGAGCCAACAAGGCCGAGTTTAAGACCCTGCTCCAGCTCCTCTCCCCCTTCGCCCCCCACATGGCCGACGAGCTGTGGGAGCGCTTCGGCTTCGAGGGTCTGGCCAGCACCTCTTCCTGGCCTGTCTATGACGAGAGCAAGACCATCGCCTCTGAGGTCACCATCGCCGTCCAGGTGGGCGGCAAGCTGAAGACCACCGTCACCGTGCCCATGGGCAGCGACCAGGAGGCCGTGCTGGCTGTGGTCACTGCCGACACCAAGATCGCCAAGCTCATGGAGGGCAAGAACCTGGTGAAGGTGATCCATGTGCCCAATAAGCTGGTGAACCTGATCCTCAAGTAAGAAATTTGGGACCCGCTTCGCTGGGCTCCCAAATTTGGGGGATGGCAGCCCGACCTGCGACTCGCTAAGAGCCGGGCTGCGCCCGGTTGCTCGCTTGCATGGCGCCTGCGGGCGCACACGCGCCAGCGGAGCTGGCACTCTCGGGCTGAGAAGAATTTTTTCACCGGCGGAGCCGGCGAAAAAATGATTGGATTGATTTCCGCCCGTTGTGGCGGGCGGAAGTCTGCGACGCCTTGGGTATCCACATTGGGAGATTGGTTTGGGGAAAGATTTTTGGAAAATCTTAGCCTCGCGAAGGAAAATGTGGATTTCTTAGGAATACGACTTGACAATCCTCTGGAAATTGCATATAATACCACTGTTAAAGCCATATTTTACGATGGCCCTTTGGTGCGTGGAAGCTCGAGTCCACCACTTCGGAGGGAGGGAAAACGAATGTCTGAAGTCCATGTGAGAGAAAATGAATCTCTGGAAAGCGCTCTGAAACGGTTCAAGCGTAGCTGCGCCAAGTCTGGCGTCCTGGCTGAGGTGCGGAAAAGAGAGCACTATGAAAGCCCCAGCGTGAAGCGCCGTAAGAAGTCTGAGGCAGCACGGAAGAATCGTAAAAAGTATTATTGATAACATGAAACCCTGTCCGATCTACATCGGACAGGGTTTTTTGCTGTGGGGGATTTTGTCCTACGCCGAGATGTCCGCAACGTTTCCCTTCCTCCATCCCGGCCCCTGCGGGGCCGGCCCACCTTCAGAGCTAAGGAATTTTTTGATTTGATATCCAACTGTCCCCCGGACAGTTGGCCCCCCAGGGGAAGGCGATTGGCATACCCTGTGTGGCTTATTGTAGAAAACTACCGCAGCAAAAACCACAACGTAGCGTACACGTAGGCTTCCCCTTGGGGGGAAGCTGGCACCGAAGGTGACTGATGAGGGGGCGATGGGGAATACCGGCGGGGAGAGGAATGTCGGCGCCACTTTCTGCGCGAATTTGCGCCTCACCCCTCATTTCCCACCAACCGCGGTAAAAACTCTTCTACCTCAGGATACAACAGGAAAAACTTCGAGATCCCCAGCCCTTGGGCCAGGTCCCGCTTTTTCTCCATGCTCTCCTCGTCGTCAAAGAGCACGAAGTGGGCCCCGGTGTCCCGGCTCATGTAGGTGAAGTAATGGGCGCATAGGTCCGGGGAATAAAACACCGCCGGCTTCAGCCGCTGCCGCAGCTGGGCCAGGGCTTCCTGGGAGATGGGTTTCCCCTGGCCCTTCACCGAGGGCAGGTAGAAGTCGTCCCGGGCCCGGCGGAGGCAGAGGACCAGGCGGTCCAGGCCATAGGCTTCCGCCGCCTCCTCCAGCCGCCGGCGGAGGGAGCCCCCGGAGATGGCGGAGGTCAGATAGATGGACGCCCGGTTGGTGTAGTTGCCATAACTCTCCGGCAGGAAGAGGGTTTTCTTCCGCTGGGCCAGGCCCTCTTCCAGGCCGTGGATGAGCTGGGAGAGAAACCGGGTGGGCGGCTGCTCCAGGTCCAGGATGACCCCGCCGAAGTTTCGGCTCTGGCACTGGGCCAGGATCTCACGGACGGCCCGGCGGGGGTCGGATTGTCCCCCGGGGGAGACCGCCACCCCCACCAGCATCAGGCCGCCCTTGGCTTCGGGCGGAAGGGCGGCGGCCTGGGTGAGACGGCCGTTCGGGTCCAGCTGATAGGCCATGTGGGCCAGGGGCAGCCCCCAAGCCTGGGCCTGAGAAAGCTGCTGGGGCGGCGTGAGCAGAAATTGCCGCGGGGAAGGATGTGTCATAAAAAGGAACCCCCTTGTCCATTGGTTTCGGTTCGTGTATAATCAGGAGACGAAAGATTTCCCGATCAGAAGTCTGCTCCCAAGGTATGCGGACAAGAGAGGATTTAGAAGGTGACGCTGTGAAATTTCCCCTGGTACCTGATTTTTATTTCGAGAGCATCCACGCCATCGACCTGGCCCGGCTGCGGGAGCGGGGGGTTAAGCTCCTGCTGGCCGACCTGGACAACACCCTGGTCCCTTACGGGGTGAAGACCCCCGACCAGTCCATCCGGGACTGGAAGGAGGCCCTGGCGGCGGCGGGGATCACCCTCTTCGTCCTGTCCAACAGCCGCAAGCCTGGCCGGGCCCAGCGGTTTGCCGAGGACCTGGGGGTCCCCTATGAGGGTCACGCGGGCAAGCCCAAGTCCGGGGGCTTCCGGCGGGCCATGGCCCGGATGGGCGTTGGCCCGGGGGAGACCGCCATTGTGGGGGACCAGATTTTTACCGACGTCTGGGGCGGGAACAACGCGGGGGTGCTGACCCTGCTGGTCCACCCCATCCAGTTCGGCACGGTCTTCCGGGCGGCCCGCTATGGGATTGAGACGCCCTTCCGGTCCGGCGCCCAAAAGGGGGATGCGCTATGAAGGCTCTGTTTGGCACCGCCGGCAACCCCGAGGGGTTTTACGCCGCCGGGAAGAAGCAATCCAAGGACATGCCCGCCTGGCTGAAGGAACAGGGGTTGGATGCCTATGAGTATCAGTGCGGCAAGGGGGTGACGGTGGGGGAGACCACTGCCAGGGCCATCGGGCAGGCCGCCGCCCAGGCGGGGATCGCCCTCTCTCTCCACGCCCCCTACTTTGTCAACCCCGCCAACCCCGACCCGGACAGCCAGGAGAAAACGGCGGGTTATGTTCTGGCGGCCTGCCGGGTAGCCCGGTGGATGGGGGCAGACCGGGTGGTGATCCACACGGGGGCCCTGCAAAAACGGGACCGGAAAGAGGCCCTGGCCACCGCCTGCGGAGGGTTTCAAATGCTCCGCCGCCGGTGTGACGACGCGGGGTACGGGGAGATCTACCTCTGCCCCGAGACCATGGGGAAGATCAACCAGTTGGGGGATCTCACCGAGGTCCTGACCATCTGCTCCGCGCACCAGGGCCTGCTGCCCTGCGTGGATTTCGGCCACCTCTACGCCCGTTCCCTGGGTCAGCTGGACGGGGAGGAAGCCGTGGAGGCCATGCTGGATGAGATGGTCCGGGTCCTGGGGGAGGACCGGGCGAAGGGATTCCACAGCCATTTTTCCAAAATCGCCTTCACTCCCCGGGGCGGCGAGTCCAAACACCTGACCTTTGACCAGGCCGAGTTCGGCCCCGACCCGGCCCCCCTGTGCCGCTGCCTGGCCCGCCGGGGCTGGTTCCCCCGGGTGATCTGCGAGAGCGCCGGCACCCAGGACGTGGACGCCCTGGCGATGAAACGGGCCTATCTCCAGGCGCGGGCCCAGGGGGAGCGGGGATAATGGGGGAAAAATGCGAGAAATTCTCCCAGAAACGGGATGGATCAGGTAAATTCCCTTGCAAAACCAGGAAAGGTATTGTACAATAGAAGTCGATTATGGAACAAAAAGCGGCTGTGGAAAAAGGCTGTTTTTTACGGCGTGGGACCACGCCAGAGATGTGAGCCGTCGGCGGGAAGCCGACAGGTAATTTTGTTTGGAGGATGAATACTATGATTTCTGCCGGCGAATTTCGGAATGGCGTTACCTTTGAGATGGACGGCCAGGTGATGCAGGTCGTCGAGTTCCAGCACGTGAAGCCCGGTAAGGGCGCCGCTTTCGTGCGGACCAAGATGAAGAATGTCATCACCGGTGCTGTCACCGAGACCTCTTTTAACCCCACTGCAAAGTTTGAAAACGCCTATGTGGACCGCAACGAGATGCAGTACAGCTACAACGACGGCGACCTGTACTACTTCATGGACCAGGAGACCTTCGATATGATCCCCATCGCCGCCGAGCTGCTGGGCGACAACTTCCGCTTCGTGAAGGAAGAGATGATGTGCAAGATCAGCAGCTACAAGGGCAAGATCTTCTCCGTGGAGCCCCCCACCTTCGTGGACCTGGAAGTCACCGAGACCGACCCCGGCTTCAAGGGCGACACCGCCACCAATGTGACCAAGCCCGCCATCGTGGAGACCGGCGCCGAGATCAAGGTTCCCCTGTTCATCAACCCCGGCGACAAGATTCGCATTGACACCCGCACCGGCGAGTATCTGGAGCGTGCCAAGGGCTAAGTCCCGGCACGGGAAAGGATTTATTTTACTATGACTATTTCTGAAAAGGTTGCCTATCTGAAGGGCCTGGCCGACGGGCTGGAGCTGGACAAGGAGAAATCCAAGGAAAGCAAGCTCATCACCAAGATCATCGACGTCCTGGAAGACCTCGGCTTTGCCGTGGAAGACCTGGAGGTGGAGATGGAGGCCGTCACCGACGGCCTGGAATCCATGGCTGAGGACCTGTCCGACGTGGAGACCATGGTCTTTGACGACTTTGACGAGGACGACGACGAAAGCTGCGGCGGTTGCTGCTCCATGCTGGACGACGATTTCTTTGAGATCGCCTGCCCCAGTTGCGGCGAGGACATCGTCATCGACGAGAGCGTGCTGGACATCGGCGAGGTGACCTGCCCCAACTGCGGGGACAAGTTCTCCATGGATCTGGTAGACGAGTCCGAGACGGAGACGGAAGAGGAAGAATAATCCCAACTGCGTAGAAAAAAGGACAGCGTAAGGGAGGGGCTGCATGAAGAAAGCAGCTCCTCCCTTTGTCTTTGGAATCAATCAGAGTGATTCATCATTGATACAGATATAATTTATACTAGACACGCATAAAAAACATTCGTTTTTGATCGCGCCGCAGGCGCGTCAGTGTCTGCATGAAACGAGATGACGCGCGTAATGCGCGGCATCGCTGTGCCAAAGGCACAGCTTTTTCAAATGAAAGTTTTTCATTTGAAAAGAGGATTACGCTATCATACTTTGGAAGCGGTATGGGGATACTCATGCCGCTTTTTCCCTCATTGCGCAGCAAAATTTTTCAAAAATCGTGTTATAATCGTTTCATACAAAAATATAAATCGGCGTTTGTCATTACAAGATATCAAAATAATGGAAAGAAAAGTGAGATGAAAGGACAATGAATTTTAAGTTAATTCCTTTAAGAGAAGAAAAAATAAAGCAATACAAGTTCGATATGCAGGAAGCATTTCAGCAAGGAGCGATAGAAAGCTTTGGCGCAATGGAAGAGCAGATTTTGCCTGAGAGCGATATTGACCGCTCACGAAATGCGAAGGGCTCTGTTGCCTATGAAGCACTTGTTGACGGAGAATGTGTTGGTGGTGCGATTGTTATAATCAATGAAGAAACACAGCACAACCATCTCGACTTTCTATTTGTAAAGGTTGGAACGCAAAGTAAGGGGATTGGTCAAGCAATTTGGAAAGCGATCGAAGCGCTGCACCCAGAAACAAGAGTATGGGAGACATGCACGCCTTATTTTGAAAAACGCAATATTCATTTCTATGTGAATTGCTGTGGGTTTCACATTGTGGAATTCTTTCATAAATACCATATTGATCCCAACGAGGATGCAAGGGAAGTGCTTGACAACGAATATTTTGAGGGAATGTTCCGCTTTGAAAAAACCATGAAATAGCCTGATAAAACGACAATAACGCAGACGAAACACCAAAAGACAAGCTCGAATTTTATGAACGGAAAAGCCGGAATCTTGAACGACGCGATGTTAAGATCGTCCACTTTCTTATTTTGAAACGGCCGTTCTTGAGGCATCATGGGATAGACTAAAATGAGACTGGTTTTCCGGGGGAAGCCCCGTGGCGGCAAGGGGGTGGCCCCCGGCGTCCAGCAGGGTGATGGAAGCGCGGGAGAGATCAAGAGATTCCTTTGCGCTGGCCTGGCGGCAGAGCCAGAAGTACCGCTGGCCGTGGCGGTCGGAGAGAATGTCCACGTCCGCAGTTACCGGCGGCCCGCCGGGCTGGCGGGCGGGGAGGGTGATCCGGGCGGCGACGGCGGGCTCCAGGGAAACCAGCCCGGCCACCTGGACATAGATCCCGTCGCTGTCGGTCACGCTCAGCCCCAGGCAGCAGATGGGCCCCTCCGCCTGGGTGCGGTCTGCGGCGGGGGCACTGCTGCCGTCGGTCTCCCAGCCATCCCGGAAGCCGAACCGATAGGGGGAGAGCAGCAGAAGCTGATCGTTGGCGGAGAGCTGCCAGGAAAGCCCCTGGAACCGGCGGCTGGCGATGGGCTGGGTCTCAACAGCCCCTTGGCGGCGGGCGGCGGCCTCCCGAACCTGGCCGGGGGTGAGGTGGTGCAGGGGGAGCACGACGGAGATCACCCCGGTGAGAAGCATCAACAGGGCGGCCAGGAGCCCCAGCCGGAGGGCCCATTGCCGTCGGCTGGGGAGGTTTCGACGTCGGTTCAAGAGAGCACCTCCTCCCAGGGCAGGGGGATGGGCAGGTCAAAGACCACGCCATAGCGGTCGTAGTGGAGGGTGGGGGTCTCCCCCGCCGGCAGATCCAGTTGGGAGAGCACGTAGCAATAGGCGTCGGTGTAAAACCCCGTTTGGGAGCCGGTCACCTGGCGGTCACCGGCATAGGGAGAATCCCAGGTGTACCAGAGATCCCGGGACACATCCTGGGCGGCCAGGCGGGGATCGGGCTGGTAGGTTACCAGGCAGACATAGGCGTGATAGGCGCCGTTTTGAGGAACCGGCTCCAGGGCTGCGGCAAAGACCTGGAGGACCGAGCCGCCGGAGAGCTGGGTTTCAAAGTCCAGGGGACAGACCACCGCCTGGTCCGAAATCAGGTTGGCCTCTCCTGGCTGGCGATCCAGGGTCTCCCAAGACATGGGAGCGTACCGGGCCTGGAGATAGCCGTGGGCGGCGGAGACGTAGTGGCTCCCAGCCCAAAGGAAGAGCACGACGGCCACAGCCAGGGCCAGCCCGGCCAGCCGGGAGAGGACCAGCCACCGGCGTGGATAGGCCCGGTCCAGGGCCTGGCCCACCTCTTCCGGGTCACCCATGGCCTCCACCGCCGCCCAGTAGGCGGCCCAGGGGTCGTACCCCGTGGCGGTCAGGGCCTCGGCGTGGTCTTTCAGGTGGTCGGTGAGTTCCTTTTGGACTTGGGCTTTCTCCCGCTGGGTGGCGTGGCGGAGGTGGGCGGAGACGGCTTGTCCGTATTGTGCGAAGGGCGGCTGTGCCATGGGGCCTCCTTTCTGGGTGCAGAGCCTGGGTCAAGAGAGCTCGTAAATGGGCATTCGGGAAAAGGGGTCCAGGGGAACGGTTCCCAGGGGCTCCCCCTCTTGACCAGCCAGGGCGATGTTGGAAATGTTATAATGGGAGCTCTCTGACGGGTCGGAATAGGTCTGGCAGAACCAGAAGTAGCGCAGATGGTCCTGGGTCTCCTGGATGGGGACTGAATAGGCGTAGGGAGAGTCGGCGATGATCCGGGCGGTGACGGCCTGGGGGCAGTCCTCCACGACACCCAGGCAGAGGACATATCCGGGCTGCTCCTCAGAGGGGGAAAGGTGGAAGGTCACAGAAGGCTTACTCTCCTGGGAGAGGTCCACCGCCAGCAGGGGCCAGCTCATCCAGGTCAAGTGGGAGCGGCCAGTGTGGCTGAAGGGGGTGACCATGAGGATGTTTTCATTTTTGGACAGGAGGAAGCGGACCTTGCCGGACTGGACCTCCGTCACAATCTGTGTCTTTCCGGCGGAGACGGTTTTTTCTGACAGGTGAATGGCAGCGGTGGGCGACAACATGGGATAGAACAGGAAGCAAAGCATGGCCAAACAGGCCGCGCCCATCCCCAGGGCCGCCAGGCACCAGCGGCGGGCCTTCTGCCGTCTGGTGGGGCGTTTCTTTGTTTTTCTCATGGCAATACCTCCTCCCAGGGCAGGGGGATCTCCGCGTCGATCCGGGTGCCGTAGTGGTCATAGCGGGCGGTGAGGGCCTCCCCCGGGGAGAGGGGGATGGTGTACCAGCTATAGCAAGCCAACCCCCAATTTAAGGAGGATTCTAAGGACCCTGTTTCCTGGGAGGGGAAGGTCAATGCCACCTCACGGGAGGTGTTCAGGCGAGCCAGGTGCTGGCTGTATTGGACGGTGTAAAGGTAGGCGGTGTAATTCTCGCCGGTGGGCTCCAGGCCCACAGCGTAGATCGACAGGATGTTTTGGTTGGGAAGCTGGTAGCGCAAATCCAGGGGTGTCAGGTTGGGGACCTGGCGGGACTGCCCGGTGTCGCTGTTGAAAACCACGGTGTGTGTGGTTTGGATGGGGTCGTTCCTGGCGGCCAGGTAATCCTTTACCAGGAAGGGAAGGTACCAGCCATAGTGCAGAAGGGCCAGGACAAGGAGCAGGACAGCCACGGGGGCCAGCCGGGAGAGAACCAGCCAGCGGAGAGGGTATTCCCGGTCCAGGGCCTTGCCCACCTCATCCGGCTCTCCCATGGCTTCCAGGGCCAGGGCTTGGGCGGCCTCCGGGGGGTGACCGGCGTCCATCAGTGCCTGGGTGTGGTCGGCGATGTGGTCGGTGAGCTCTTTGTGGATCGCCGCCTTTTCCTTTTTGGTGGCGTGGCGGACGAACTGGCAGACCCGGTCGCCGTAGGCGGCGGTTTGTTTTTCCCTCACGCCGGTCACCCCGTGATAAAACCCAGCACGGAGTTGACGCCGTGGGCGTATTCCTCCCAGTCGGCGGTCTCCTGGGCCAGTTGCTTCAGGCCCTTTTTGGTGATGTGGTAATACTTCCGGGTCCGTCCGCTCACCTCGGCCTCATAGGCGGTGACATGGCCCCCGTTTTCCAGTTTTTTCAGCACGGGGTACAGGGTGCCCTCCTTCATCTGGAAGGTGTGGTCGGAGCGGCGTTCCAGCTCGGTGATCATCTGGTAGCCGTAGAGGTCCTGGCCCTTGAGCAGGGAGAGGACCAGCAGGGATGTGTGCTCTAACGTCTTTTTGCGTTCCATGAAGATACCTCCTTGCGGTGTCTGTGTGGTTAGTAGATGGTGTGATAGCCTCGGATGGCGGAGGAGAAGCCCCGGGGGCCTAAGGCGTCAAGCTGGTTGCCCGCCTGGTCGAAGAGGGTGAGGGTATAGACGTAATAGTCGTTTGCGCCGGTAGGGGGAAGCTCTGTCCACAGCCAAAAAAAACCGTAGCCGTAGGGGCTTTGCTTCACCGGGGCGGTGCCGGTCCAGAGAGTGGAAGGGGTCTCGTCCTCCGCGGTGTTTCCCACGAAGGAGAGGGCGGCGGTGGCCTTTACCGTGGCGGCCTCCGGCAGCTGGGTGGTGCCCAGCAGGCAGGCAAAGAAGCGGTCGTGGCTTTCGTCCTCCAGGGAGAACCCGCAGAGGGAGCCCGTCCGCTGCGCCGGGTCGAGAGGGACGGCGCCCAGGTCGAAGCAGAAACTTGCGTGGCTGGCCTCCTTTAGGCGGACCAGGGGATTGCGGTAAAGGGGGACGATCATCAGAACGTCCTGGTTTCCCGTCAGGAAAAAGGTGGTGTTGTCCAGGGTTTTGGTGTCCAGCACCGTGGTTTGGGCGGTGCAATTTTGCCGCTCTGCCTCCCGCAGGGCCTGCTCCAGGGTGAGAGAGGGAGCATTGTCCAGGCCCCGCAGAAGGAGAAAGAGCAGGAGGCAGGCCAGGGCCAGTCCGCCCCAGAGAAGAGCCTTTTTCTTTTGAGGAAAGAATGCCTTTTTCATGGGCTCACCTCCTCCCAGGGCAGGGGGATCTCCGCGTCAAACCGGGTGCCGTTGTAGTCAAAGTGGGCCACCGGGTGGGCGCCGAAGGGAAGCTCCTGCAGCTGGTACAGGGCGAAGTAGCGGCAGCCGCAGCCCTCCCCCATGGGTATGTAGGCGTAGGAGGCCTCTGTTTCCCAGGTAAAGGACAGGCGCTGGACAGGGTGGTCGATGGGTTGGAAGGGGCCGCCGCTGTAGTCCACGGCGCAGAGGTAAGCGGTGTAGGCGCCCGCCTCTCCCTCGGCCAGGCCCACGGCGTAGAGGAACAAGGTGGAGCCTCCGGGCAGGTCATATTGGAAGTCCAGGGGGACCAGCTCCGGCAAGGTGTCCAGGTGCCAGTCAAAGGACATGGGGTCGTACTTGGCTTGGTAATAGTTGTGAGCCTGGCCGATGGGCGCAGGGAGATACAGAACCAGCAGCACCACCGAAGCCACCAAAGCAAAGGCCGCCAGGCGGGAGAGGACCCACCACCGCCGGGGAAAAGCCTCATTTAAGGCCTGCCCCACGTCCTGGGGATCTCCCATGGCCTCCACGGCCAGTCGTTGGGCGTGGCCGGCGTCGTAGCCGGCGGCCAGAAGGGCCTCGGTGTGGTCCTCAATATGGGCCTCCAGCTCCGCCTGGACAGCGGTTTTTTCTTTGGCGGTGGCGTAGCGAAGGCAGGCGCAGACGGTTTTGCCGTAGGTATCTGGGGTTTGAGACATGTGGCCACTCCTTTCTGAACGACTGAATGCCTCGAGCTTCTAAGTATATAATACATAGTGAGTCGAGGTATGTCAAGGAAAAAAGCGCCAGCCCAAGAAAATGTTGGGCTGGCGTCGTTTGTGTTTGCTCAGCGGGCCCGCTTAAACAGCAGGGTGAGAAAGAACCACAGGGCCAAAAGAAGGGTGATGGAGGCGCCGGTGGAGGCACCGAAATAGTAGGAGACCATGAGCCCCCCGATGCCGCAGACGATGCCCCCCAACACGGAGATCAGGTGGTATTGGGGCAGGTTCCGGGCGATGTTCCGGGCGGCGGCGCCGGGGAGGACCAGCAGGGCGTTGATGACCAGCAGGCCCACCCAGGTCATGGTGATGGTGACCACCACGGCGATGGCGGCGGTGAAAAGAAAGTTCTTCCAAAAGACCTGGATGCCCCGGCTGTCGGCCAGGGCCTGGTGGACCGAGGAGAGCATCATTTGATTGAAGGAGGTGACCCACAGCACCACCAGGGCCAGGAGGATCAAAGCCAGCAGGCCGATCTCCGCCGGGGCCACGCTGAGGATATCGCCGATGAGGAGGTTGTTAAACTTGGTGAAGCTCTGCCCCCCCAGAGTGCTTAGGAAGATCCCCAGGGCCACGGCGGCGGAGGAAAAGACACTGATGGCCGTGTCGCTGGCCATGTGGGTCTTTTGGCGGACCAGGGTGAAGAGGAGGGCGATGACCACCGAGAAGATTACCGCCGCCCCCACTGGGGCCGCCAGGCCGCAGATGGCCCCGATGGCCATGCCGGTAAAGGCCGAGTGGCCCAGGGCGTCGGAGAAAAAGGCCATGCGGCTCTCTACCACCATGGTGGACAGCAAGCCGAAGAGGGGGGTGACCACCAGCACGGCCAGCAGGGCGTTTTTCATAAAGAGCATGGTGTCCGGGGCGGCCCACTCAAAGGGGAGCCAGGAGACCAGCCAGTACCAAACACTCATTGTGGTTTGCCCCCTTCCTCGCCCAGGTTCAGGTGAAAGACCGCCTGAAATTCCGGGGACTGTAACACCTCCACCGGGGTGCCTACCTTCAGGATAGCCTGCTGGAGGAGGATCACCTTGTCGGCGTAATGGCGGAGGGTGGAGAAGTCGTGGGTGGAGAAGAGGATGGAGAGATCGTATTTCTGGCGGATTTCGTCCAGCATCTCCAACAGCAGATGCTCGCCTCCCACGTCCACCCCGGATAGGGGCTCGTCCAGAATGAGGATCTGGGGGATGGGCTCCAGGGCCAGGGCCAGCAGGACCCGCTGGAGCTCCCCGCCGGAGAGGGAGCCGATGCGCTTGTGCAACAGAGCCTCTCCGTGGACCCGGGACAGGCATTCAGTGACCTTCTCCCGCAGGGGAGCGGGGACGGGCAGAAAGACCGGCCAGCGGCTGATGGCGGCGGTGAAAAAGTCCAGCACGCTGATGGGGCAGCTACGGTCAAAGCTGGGGCTCTGGGGTACGTAGCCGATTTTCGGGTGACTGGGGTAGCCTCCGGCCAGCTCAAATTGGATGGAGCCCACATAGGGAATCTGACCCAGAATGCTGCGGAAGAGGGAGGATTTCCCCGCCCCGTTGGGGCCGATGAGGGCCACAATCTCCCGGCAGTTGAGCTGGAAGCTGATGTCCCGCAGGATGCTCTCTCCCTCCAGGGTGACCCCCAGGTTCTTGACCTGGAGGCGGCAGGTGCCGGGCTTGCCGGGCATGGGGATGCGGCTGTAATGTTGTTTGGTCAATCTCATGTGTATGCCTCCAGAAGGGTATTGACGTTGGTTTGCAGGAGGTTCAAATAGAGGGACACGCCGGGGGCGTCGTCATGGCGGCTCATCATCAGGTCCAGGGGAAAGACCGCCACACCGCACTCCCGGTGGATCATCTGGGCGGTGGCGGTGGCCCCGTTTGCCTCGGTGAAGATGGCGGGGAGGTGGTGGTATTCGATCTCCTCCACAATGCCGACCACTTCCTTGGCGGAGGCCTCGCTGCCCGCCTCCTCCTCCATGGCCCGGAGGATTTCCAGGTCAAAGGCGTCGGCAAAGTAGCCGAAGCCGTCGTGGAAGGTGATGAGCTCCCGGCAGGGGAGGGTGGACAGGGCGGTTTTCATCAGGGCATAGGCCTGGGAGATCTGATCGGTGGCCAACTTGGCGTTGGTCTCGTAAAGGGCGGCGTTGGCCGGGTCGATCTGGGCCAGGCCCTGGGCCAGGTTTTCCAGCATGGAGCAGGCCCGCTGGGGGTCCATCCAGATATGGGGGTCGTCCTCATGGTCGTGGCCGGGGAGGGCGGGGTTGTCCTCCTCTTCCTCGCCTGGGGTGTCGTGGTCGTGATTGTGGGCTTCGCCCTCCAAGAGGGGGATGCCCTGGGAACAGTCGATCTGAGGGGTGTCGGCCACGGTCTCCAGGGCACTCTCCATGGCTTCCTCCAGACCGGCGCCGCTCAGGAGGATGACGTCAGCCCGTTCCAGCGCCTTCATGTCCTGAACGGTGAGGGTGTAGTCATGCAGGCAGCTCACCGACTGGTCGATCATCAGGGAGACGGCGGTGTCCTCCACCCCGCGGGTCACTTCACAGGCAAAGAGATACACGGGGTAGGTGGTGGCCAGAAGCTGGCGGGCTGCCTGCTGCCTTGGCTGGGCGGGGGTACAGGCAGACAGAAACAGGAACAGAGCCAGCAGGGCCGGCAGGCATTTTCGTCCCATGGGGATCTCCTTTCAAAAATCATGCAATAACACTTCATTATACCGTAGAGAATCCAATTTGTAAAACAAAAAAGGAAAGAACGGGTTAAGAATATACAGAAAAACATAAGAAAAGAGATTCTATTTGGAGGGAAAGATGTGGCTGGGCGGATGAAAAAAGGTTGTATTCTGGGGCAAACTGATGGCAGGAGGACGACCATATGGAGTACTATCACAACCCCGGGAAACAATTAGAGATCCAGTTGGACGGGAAGGACTATCTGCGTCACGGCATCCGCACCCATTTTGTGGAGGTGGGGGAGGATTATGTGGATCTTTTCCGCCGGTATGTGGCCCCGGTGTATCAGCCGGGAGACTGGGTGGCGGTGAGCGAAAAGGTGGCCGCCCTATGCCAGGGGAGAGTGCTCCGCCGGGAGGAAATTCAGATTACTTGGCTGGCCCGGCTGCTGGCCCGCCTGGTCCACCAGACCCCGGCGGGGCCGGGGATGGGGTTGCCGGTGAAGATGCAGTTTGCCCTGGACCAGGAAGGCCGGGGGAAGGTGCTGTGGGCCGCCTTTCGGGCGGGGCTGGACAAGCTGCGGGGAATTCGGGGCACCTTTTACCGGCTGCTGGGGCCTGAGGTCCGGGGACTGGATGGGTTCTATGGGGGGGATATCCCGGCCTATGCCGACCTGGGCATCCGCATCCCGGCGGAGCCGGACAAGCTGTGTGACCAGGTCTATGAGCAGACGGGGATCGTCAGCTACATTGTGGACGCCAACGGCCTGGGGGTAGAGCTGCTGGGTAAGGCGTCGGTGATCCGGGAGTCGGAGGAATGGCTGACAGGGGTCATTCGAGACAACCCGGCGGGGCAGGAGAGGCAACTGACGCCTTTCATTTTGGTGAGAAAAAAGAGCCGGGAGGAGACGAATCCCGCGGACGCATAACCATAGAAAAAACCGGACAGTCCCGAAAGACTGTCCGGTTTCGTTTGTGATTGGAAGGGGTTACAGCAGGTGGAATACGATGATCAGGCCGGAGAACACAATGGAAACGGTGGAGCAGAGCTTGATCAGGATGTTCAGGGAAGGACCGGAGGTATCCTTGAAGGGATCGCCCACGGTGTCGCCCACCACGGCAGCCTTGTGCTGGTCGGAGCCCTTACCGCCGTGATTACCACGCTCGATGTACTTCTTGGCGTTGTCCCAAGCGCCGCCGGCGTTGGACATGAACACGGCCATGGCAAAGCCGGTGACGGACACGCCGCCCAGCAGGCCAACCACGCCGGTGGGGCCCAGGATCAGGCCGGTGATGATGGGAACGATGATGGCCAGCAGAGCAGGGGCGACCATTTCATGCAGAGCGCCCTTGGTGCACAGGGCCACGCACTTGCCATACTCGGGATCGGTGGTGCCTTCCATGATACCGGTGATTTCCCGGAACTGACGACGGACTTCCACCACGATGGACTGGGCAGCGGTCTGCACGGCGCTCATGGTCATAGCGGAGAAGACAAAGGTCAGCATAGCGCCGATGAACAGGCCGACCAGAACGGTGGGGCTGGTCAGGGTGAAGTTCAGGTTTTCGGTGGTGCGGGTCTGAACGATGTTCACGTAGGAGACCAGCAGAGCCAGAGCGGTCAGGGAAGCGGAGCCGATGGCGAAGCCCTTACCGGTGGCGGCGGTGGTGTTACCCAGGGAGTCCAGGGCGTCGGTGCGGTCGCGGACCTCCTCAGGCAGGCCGGACATCTCGGCGATGCCGCCGGCGTTGTCGGCCACGGGGCCGTAAGCGTCGGTGGCCAGGGTGATACCCAGGGTGGAGAGCATACCCACAGCGGCGATACCGATGCCGTACAGGCCCTGGTTGAAGGTGGCGCTAAAGCCGCCGGAGGGGTCCATAATGGAGGCGGAGCCGCCAGCAGCGAAGTAGGAGATCAGGATAGCGGCAGCCACGATCAGGATGGAGGCGATGGTGGACATGAGGCCCAGGGAGATACCGCCGATGATGATGGTGGCAGCGCCGGTCTCGGAAGCGGCAGCCAGCTTCTTGGTGGGCTTATAGTTATCCGAGGTAAAGTACTCGGTGAAGTAGCCGATGAGGCAGCCGCCGATGAGGCCGCAGAGGATGGCGATGAAGATACCCCAGCAGTTGTTCTCGGGGCCCAGGATGAGGTAGCACAGAGGGGCTGCCACAATGGCGGAGAGAACGGCGGCGGTGTAAGTGCCGGTGCGCAGGGAGGTCAGCAGGCTCTTCTGGGTGGCGTCTTCCTTGGTCTTCACCAGGAAGGAGCCGATGATGGAACAGATGATGCCGCACACAGCCAGGGCCATGGGCAGCAGCATGCCCTTCCAGCCGTAGCCGGCGGTGGCGCCCAGAGCGAAGGTAGCCAGGATGGAGCCAACATAGGACTCGTACAGGTCGGCGCCCATGCCGGCCACGTCGCCCACGTTGTCACCCACGTTGTCGGCGATGGTGGCGGGGTTACGGGGGTCATCCTCGGGGATGCCGGCCTCAACCTTACCAACCAGGTCGGCGCCCACGTCAGCGGCCTTGGTGTAGATACCGCCGCCCACACGGGCAAACAGGGCCATGAAGGAGGCACCGATGCCGTTCATCACCATGATGTTGCCCAACTGGACAGGATCGGTGATGCCGGCGCCGAAGCGCAGAATGGTGAACCAAATGCTGATATCCAGCATGCCCAGGCCGACCACGGTGAAGCCCATGACGGCGCCGGAGGAGAATGCCACCCGCAGGCCGCGGTTCAGGCTCTCGGAAGCGGCCTGGGCGGTACGGGCGTTGGAGTTGGTGGCGATCTTCATGCCGATCAGGCCGGCCAGCATGGACCAGATACCACCGGTGAGGAAAGCGAAGGGGGTAAACTTAGACAGCATTTCGCCGCCGCTGGCAAAGGCGATGATGGCCAGGATCACAAAGACCACCACGAAAACCTTGGCGACGGTCGTGTACTGATGCTTCAGATAGGCGTTGGCACCCTCACGGATGGACTGCGCAATCTTCTGCATCGTGGCGTTGCCCTCGGAATAGGACATAACCTTCTTGCGTTGGACCATGGCAAACAGCAGAGCCAACACGGCGCCGACGAAGCCGATCCACAGATAATTTTCCACGAATGACACTCCTTTTCTATTGTGCATTGCCCGGGAATGACAATGCCGACACGATTAACAGAGTAATTTTAGCATAACCGGGGGGATTTGCAAGCCTCTGACGAATTTTTTCTTTCCATTCCAAATTTTTTCACAAAAACCACAAAAAGAAGGGCGATTGATTGGTGAAAAAGGTCAGAGTTACAAAGGCCCTGCTTTCCTCAGTTCCGTTTCCAGGTGGAGGGGAGGAAGAGGATCAGAATGGGGAAAAGCTCCAGGCGCCCCAGCAGCATGGCCAGGGAAAGGATCATCTTGCTCAGAGCGGAGAAGGCGGCGAAATTCCCCATTGGCCCCACGGCTTCCAGACCGGGGCCGATGTTGCTCAGGCAGGCCAGCACCGCCGTCCAGGTAGTGGTGAGGGAGAAGCCGTCCAGGCTGATGACCAGGCAGCCGGCCCCCAGCAGGAAGAGGTAGCAGGTGAAGAAGACCAGCACGGTGTTCAGGGTGGTTTCGTCCACCGCCTTGCCGTCCAGCTTCACCACCTTGACCGACCGGGGGTGGCACAGCCGCCCCAGAGAGCGCCGGGCACACCGGCCCAGCAGCAGGATGCGGGCGCATTTGATGCCGCCGGCGGTGCTGCCCGCGCAGCCCCCCAGGAACATCAGCAGCACCAGGACGAACTGGGAGAGAGTGGGCCACAGGGCGAAGTCCGCCGTGGAAAAGCCCGTGGTGGAGACCACAGTGGCCACCTGGAAGAAGGTGTCCCGCAGGGCGTGGCCGGGGGTGTCGTACAGGGGGAGAATGTTCCAGAAGATGAGCCCCACAGACAGCAGCACCGCCACCAGGAAAAACCGCAGCTCGTCGCTGCCCAGGGCCTGCTTGGCCCGGCCGGTGAGAACCAGGAAAAACACGGCGAAATTCACCGAGCACAACAGCATGAACACCGTCACAATGATCTCGCAGGCGGGCAGGCCGTAGGAGGCCAGGCTGAGATTTTTCACGGCGAAGCCCCCGGTACACACGGTGGCGAAGGTGGTGACCAGGGCGTCGTACAGAGGCATCCCGGCCAGCTTCAGGGCCACGGTTTCCAGAAAGGTCAGGGAGATATAGATGAGGTAGAGAATCCGGGCGGAGAGAGAGGTCTTTGGCACCAGCTTGCTGCTGACAGGGCCTGTGGCCTCGGCCTGGACCAGCACCTGGGTGCGCCCCCCCACCTTGGGGAGGAAGGCCAGGGTAAAGATCAGCACCCCCATGCCCCCAATCCAGGAGGAGAAGGAGCGCCAGAAAAGAATCCCCCGGGGCAGGGTCTCCACCTGGGTGAGGATGGAAGCCCCGGTGGTGGTGAATCCCGAGACGATTTCAAAAAAGCTGTCTATAAAGGAGGAAAATTCCCCGGACAGGTAAAAGGGCAGGGCGCCGAACAGGCTCAGAACCAGCCAGATGAGGCCCACCGCCACGAAGCCCTCCCGGGTGTAGAAATCGGGGGTGGCCCGAATCCGGGCCAAAAGGGTGCCGATGAGCCCCACCAGGACAATGGTGCGGAAAAAAGGCCAGGGGGACTCCCGGTAAATGAGGGATACCAGCAGGGGCAGCAGCAGGCACAGGGCCTCCAACTGCAAGGTGCGCCCTAAGGTGCGGAGCATCAACTTATAATTCATAGTGGGAAAAACAAGGCGCGGAGGGCCCACCCCAGAGGGGGGTCAGGAACGTCTCCAGGTGGAGGGCTGGAGGAGCAGGAGGATGGGGAAGATCTCCAAACGTCCCACCAGCATGAACAGGGACAAAAAGAGCTTGCTGAACCCCGACAGAGGGGCAAAGCTGGCCATGGGGCCCACCCCGTCCAGACCGGGACCCACGTTACTCAGGCAGCCCAGGGCGGCGGTGAAGGAGGTGGTGAGGGAATAGCCGTCCAGGCTGACCACCACGCAGCCCAGGCCCAGCAGAAGAAAGAAGCAGGTGAAGAAGGAGAACACCGAGCGCAGGGTCTCCTCGTCCACCGTCTTGCCGTCCAGCTTCACCACCCGCACAGCCCGGGGATGGGACAGGCGGAGGATGGACCGCTTGGAGCAGCGGAGAAGGAGCAGAATCCGGCCGCACTTGATGCTGCCGGCGGTGCTCCCCGAGCAGCCGCCCACGAACATCAGCAGCACCAGCAGGGTCTGGGAAAAGGTGGGCCACAGGTTATAGTCTGTGGTGGAAAAGCCCGAGGTGGAGATGATGGAGGTCACCTGGAACACCGCGTCCCGCAGGGCGTGGCCGGGGGTGTCGTACAGGGGAAGGATATTTACAAAGACCAGCAGGGAGACCACGCCCACGGCGCCCAGGAAGAATTTCAGCTCGTCGCTGCCCAGGGCCTGCTTGGCTCGGCCGGTGAGGACCAGGAAGAACAGGGTGAAATTCAGAGAGCCCAGGAGCATAAAGACGATGGCGATGACCTCGCAGGCAGCCGAGCCATAGGCGGCCAGGCTGGCGTTCATCACCGAAAAGCCCCCGGTGCAGACACAGGCAAAGGTGGTGACCACGGCGTCGTAAAGGGGGAGCCCCGCCAGAAGAAAGGCGAGGATTTCCGCCCCGGTGAGGACGAAATACATCAAATAAAGGATCTGGGAGGAGTGGACCGTCCGGGGCACCAGCTTGGTGGCGATGGGGCCGGGAACCTCGGCGTGGACCAGCACCTGGGTGCGCCCGCCCACCTTGGGGAGAAAGGCCAGGGTGAAGAGGAGCACTCCCATGCCCCCGATCCAGGAGGCGAAGGACCGCCAGAATAGGATGCCCCGGGGCAGGCGCTCGATATCCGTTAAAATGGTGGCGCCGGAGGTGGTGAAGCCTGAGACGATCTCAAACAGACAGTCGGCAAAGGAGGCGAACTCCCCGGAAAACCAGAAGGGGAGGGCCCCGAAGAAGCTGAGTACCATCCAAATCAGGGCCACCACCGTGAAGCCCTCCCGGGAGAAAAATTCCGACTTGGAGTGCAGGCGGGCCAGAACCGTGCCCAGCAGGCCCACGGGCAGGATGGTGAAGAAAAAGGGCCGGGGATCTTCCCGGTAAATCAGGGCCACCAGCAGGGGCAGCAGCAGACACAGAGCCTCCAACTGTAGGGTGCGCCCCAGCATACGCAGCATGAGTTTGTAGTTCATTTCTCTCTCTCGTCCCTTCCTCAGTCTGGGGAGAAGATATCGCGAAAGGCTTGAATCCGCTGGCCGTGGGAGATGACAATCACCCGGTCTCCCGCGGACAAAACCGTGGTGCCCGAGGGGATGACCACCTGGTTTTCGTGGAGCAGGCCGCCAATGAGGAAGCCCTTGCGGATCTCCAAATCCTTCAGGGGGACCCCCAGGTGGGGGGTGTTTTCGTTGAGAATGAACTCGGCGGCCTCGGCGTCGGTGTCGGCAATGCGGTGGAGGGAGGTCATCACGCTGCCGCTCTTATCCTGGAGCCCCCGGACCAGCCGGAGAATCCGGGACACGGTGATGAGCTTGGGGGCCACCACGCAGTCCAGGCCGGCGGCCTGGACCACATCGGAATAGTTGATCCGGTTACACTTGGCCACCACCTTGCGGATGCCCTGCTGCTGGGCGTAGAGGGCGGAGATGAGGTTGTCCTCGTCCCGGCCGGTGAGGGCGATGAAGGCGTCGTTGTTGGTGAAGTGCTCCGAGGCCAGCAGCTCCTGGTCGGTGCCGTCGCCGTGGAGGACGATGGCCGAGGGGAGGCACTCGGAGAGCATCCGGCAATGGGGTTCATCGCTTTCCACCAGTGTGACCTGCACCCCCATGGACAGGAGGATTTTAGACAGGTAGTAGGCGATGCGGCTGCCGCCGATGAGGAAGGCCGAATGGACCCGGGGCAGGTCCCGGCCCAGGGTGCGCAGGTAGGTGGACAGGTCCTTGGGGGAGCCGGTGACATAGAGCTTGTCGCCCACTTTTGGCACAAAGTCGCCGTTGGGAATGATGACCTCTCCCTTCCGCTCCGCGGCGGAGAAGAGGATGGACAGACGGCTGGTGGTGCTGAAGAGGTCGGACAAGGGGATGTCCACAATGGGGTCCTCCTGGCGGACACGGATGCCGATCATCTCCACCTTGCCCCGGAAGAAGGTGTCCACGTTGGCTGCCGCCGGAAACCGGAGCAGCCGGGAGATCTCCATGGCGGTGGAGTATTCGGGGTTAATCACAATGTCGATGTTCAGATCCTTTTGGAGGGAGGGCAGGTCGTCGGTGTAGGCCACGTCCCGGATGCGGGCGATGGTGAACTTGGCCCCCAGGCGCTTAGAGGTCAGGGCGCAGAGCATGTTGACCTCGTCCATGTTGGTGGTGGCCAGCACCAGGTCGGCGTCCTCGGCCCCCGCCTCCCGCAGCACCGAGGGGGCGGCGCCGGGGCCTTTGATGCACATCACATCCAGGGTGTCGCTGGCCCGTTGGATGGCCTCGTCGTCGTTGTCGATGATGGTGACGTCGTGATCCTCACGGGAGAGATAGGCCGCCAGGGTTGCCCCTACTTTGCCGGCCCCTACAATGAGAATATTCAAAAAGCATCCGCCTTTCCAAAAAGCGGGGGAACCCCCGCCGAGATGAGAAGGGTTTTCTATTCAAGATTTACCCATCATACCACACAAGACGGAAAGACGCAATTCCTGAAGCTGACCAATCTTTCTCCCAGGGCAGGGGATTCCCTCTTTCAAAGGAAAGAAATCTATGGTATGATAGCTTCATCGAATGATAGGAGAAAGGGGGAGATGGTATGCGGCAGATGGACTTGACCGAGGGCGTCATCTGGAAAAAGCTTCTGGTCTATGCCTGGCCGGTGGTTCTTTCCTCCCTGCTCCAGTCAGCCTATGCCATCACGGACCTGGTTGTGGCCGGGTGGTTTGTGGGGAAGGACGGGATCTCCGCCATCAACAACGCCAGCCAGGTGACCTTCCTGATGACCCAGGTGATCATCGGTCTCACCACCGGCGGCAACATCCTCATGGGGCAGTATTACGGCAGCCGGGACGGGGTGAACCGGATCAAAACCAACCGGACCCTTTTCCTCTTCTCCGTCTCTGCCGGTGGCGTTGTGTGTGTGCTTCTGGCCCTGTTCAGCCAGCCCATCCTGATGGCCATCCGGGCCCCGGCCCTGGCCCAGGCCGAAGCCTATTTGCAGATTTGCGCCCTTGGCATGATCCCCGTTTTTGGCTACAACGCCCTGGCGGCCATGCTGCGGTCGGTGGGGAACTCCAAGCAGCCCTTTTACTGTGTGGCGGTGACGGCGGGGTGCAACATCGCCCTGGATATCCTCTTTATGGGTCTGTTCCACTGGGGCGTCCGGGGGGCGGCCCTGGCCACGGTGCTGGCGCAGACGGCCAGCTTTGTGGTCTGCCACGTCTATGTGTTCCGCCAGCGGGACCTTTTCGGCCTGGCCTGGCGGCAGATCACCTTTGACAGGGAAAAAATGAGACAGATCCTAAAGCTGGGTATCCCCAGCGCCATTCAAATGACCGTGGTGGGCTTTTCCTGGCTGGTGATGACCGTCCTCATCAACGACTACGGGGTGGAGGCCTCGGCGGCCAGCGGGATCTGTGCCAAGGTCAAGGATGTAGCCCTGATGTTCACCTTGGCCCTCTATACGGCGGCTACCACTATGATCGCCCAGTGCCTGGGGGCGAAGAAGTATGACCGGGCCAGCCGGGTGGTCCACATCGCCATGCGGATCGCCTTGGGGGTGTCGGTGGGGCTCATTGTGCTCATCGAGCTCCTGGCCCCCCAGATCCTGGCCCTCTTCCGCCCGGACGAGGCCACCATGGCCCTGGCGGTGCAAAACCTGCGCATTGAGATTCTGGGGCAGGTCTTCTACGCCAGCTTTATGGTCTACAACGCCTTGCCCATGGGGGCGGGGAACACCGTATTTGTGCTGGCCTCCAGCCTGCTCAACTGCATTGTGGTTCGGGTGGTGCTGGCTGTGCTCTTTAACCACTTCTTCGGCCTGGTGGGTATCTTCTGGGCCTGTGCCATCGCGCCGGCCTCGTCGGTCCCCCTGGGGTATCTTTACGAGCGCTCGGGGGTTTGGCGAAAAACCTTGACCGAGGGAAGTTAAACCGTTGGAAAAAGAAACAGACCAGTTTTTTATAAACTGGTCTGTTTTTTGTGCATTTATTCGGTTGCCGGCGGCGTCTCACCTGTTTCGGGGGCCTGGTTCAGAGGGGTGCCCCGGGCGGGGGAGACCAAGTTCAGAAGGGCCTCCACGGTAACCGGCCGGCTCATGTCGTAGCGGGGCAGGCCCAGAAGGCTCTGGGGATCTCCCTTGACCAGCAGGGCGCAGCCGGGGGTGGTGGTGAAGGTGATGTCAAACCCGTTTTCCAGCAGGACCTGCTGGGCCAGGTCGTTCCACTTGCCGCTGGGGTAGGCCATGGCGTGGACCTTGGGCTCGCCGGTGCCCTCCAGAATGGCTTGGCGGATTTTTTGGCAATCGGCGGAGAGGAAGGCGCGGTATTCCTCCTCAGTCTCCCCGGCCAGGGGGAGGATGTTGACCCGGGGGTGATCGGAGGTCTCATAGGGGGCCCACTGGTGCATGTCATAGGTGTGGCTCTGGATGGAGATGATCCCCGAGGCCACCATCTCCGCCCCCTGCTGGAAGGAGAAGTGGGGGGTGATGGGGTAGTTGGTGTCCTTATAATGCTCCGTGTTTCCTACGGTGGCGCCAATGACGAAAATGGTGGCCACCATGCCGGTCTCCTTCAAAATGGGGTAAGCGTACTGATAGTTGCTCAGGTAGCCATCGTCAAAGGTGATGACCACGGGCTTTTCCGGCAGGGCCATCTCCCCGTTGACGTAGGCGGCCAGATCATCGGGGAAGAGGGCGGCATAGCCCGCCTGGGACAGGGCGGACATGTGCTCCCGGAAGAGCTCGGGGGTGATGGAGGCGGAGCCCTCGCCGTCGGGGTCGATGTGGTGGTACATCAGCACCGGAACCACGGCGGTTTTGTCCAGGGGGCTGACCTGGGGCGCGAGGCTGGGGAGGGCGTCGGCTACCTGGGAGAACATGGCCTGAAAGGAGTCGTTTTCCGCCTGGGTTTCTGGCGGCAGGGTCTCTTCGTTGGTGTTGGGGGCCTGGACCACCGGCTGAGCGGTCCAGGTGTGGGTGGTATAAATCAGACCGGGCAGCCCGCCGCCCAGCAGCAACACGGCGGCCAGCATCAGGGTCAGGGATCGTTTCAGGCGCATAAAATCCTCCAGTTCTTGGCATCAGTCGGAAAAGGGCTGGGAAAATTTAGGGTATTCACAGGGACAGAATACCACATCTTATGGGAAATTGCAAGAAAACCCCTATTTCTTGGGGGCTTGGGAAGCTCCTACCTATCTATTCCCACAAGAGGTCTGTTTCTTTCAAAAAAAGGAAAAATAGGCAAAAAAGCGGGCGGCAGCCCATTTGGCTGCCGCCCGCTGTGTGGAGGGAGGAATTTCTCAAGAGGTCAGGCCCTTTTTTACCAGCCGGGTGTTGATGGCCTGACGGGCCAAGGCGTAGAGGACGGAGCAGAGGGGGACGCTGATCAGCATCCCCGCCAGGCCAAAGGCGTTTCCGCCGATGGTCACTGCCACCAGGACCCAGATCCCTGGCAGCCCAACGGATTTCCCCACCACCCGGGGATAGATCAGGTTCCCCTCCAGCTGCTGGAGGATCACCACGAAGAGGACGAACCAGAGGGCCTGCACTGGACTGACCAAAAGGATCAGGAAGGCGCCCACCCCGATGCCGATGAAGGCGCCGAAAATGGGGATGAGGGCGGTAAAGCCGATGAGCACTGAGATCACCCCCGCGTAGGGCAGCCGGAAAAGGAGCATCCCCACGAAGCACAGGGAGCCCAAAATCACCGCCTCGGTGAGCTGGCCGGTGACAAAATTGGAAAAGGTCCGGTTGGTAAGCTGCCCCACCTCCAAGAGCCGGTTGGCCCACTTTTCTGAGCACAGAGCCCGGAGGACCTTGGTGGTCTGACGGCCCAGGGTCTCCTTTTGGGCCAGCAGATAGAGGGAGAACACCAGGGCCAGCACCAAGTTCACCACCAGGGAAAACAGGGAAGAGGTGATGCCGATGGTGGTCTGGATGGTGGAGTTGAGGAAGGCTTCGCCGTAGGTCTGGAGAAAGACCAGAATCCGTTCCTGAATGGCCTCGGCGTCCAGGGAAAAGGCGGGCAGATGGATGGCATGGCTCTCCAGGAAAGCCACCAGGGAGTTCCACCAGGCCTCCAGTTGGACCAGACGGTCCGGGAGCATGGAGACGAAGTTCACCACGCTGTCCTTCAGAGCCGGCCCCACGATAAAGCACAGGGCAAAGAGCACACCGGCCACCAGCAGGGTGCTGACCAGCAGGCACACCGGGCGCTTGGCCTTTTCCTGCCTGGGGCCATATTTCTTGCCCCAGGCCCGCTGCCACCCCCGCTCCACCGGGCGCAGGAGAACGTTGAGCAGAAAGGCCAGGCACCCGCCCAGCACAAAGGGCAGGAAGAGGGCAAAGACGGAGGACAACAGCTTCCCCGCCTGGCCGGGATGGTTCAGTCCCCAATAGAGCACCAGGGCAAAGGTGATGAGCAAAGCCAGCTGCTTCATCGTTTTCCGATTGAGATTCATGGGACACCGCCTAATGAGCGTAAGGATGAAAGGAATTTAGTTATTTTACAGGAAGCCTTTGGAAAAGTCAATCCTTTGGAGGCGTTGAGCAGGGCCACAGCATGTAACCCATGCCACTTCGTGTAAGCGTGGCGATTGTGTCCTGATACGACAAATCCCCTCCCGGTGGCGTTTCATGAGTTGCCCTTTCGAAAGAATAAATATTTGATAGGGCTTGGGAATACAGGGGAGGCACCGTGGTGCGGTTAGTAGAGCCCGGCGATCAAATCCACGCACCGGTCCAGACCCAGCGCGCCGCTGTCCAGGGAAATGTGGAAGTTTTTCGCCGCGCCCCATTCCAGGTCGGTGTAGAACTGATAATAGGCCGCTCGGCGGCGGTCTTTCTCCCGCAGGCGCTTTTCCGGGGCGGTGTCAGTTTCACCATATCGCTGGACGATCCGTTTGGCCCGGATCGCCAGGGGGGCGTGGATGAAGACGGTCAGGCAGTCGGCCTGGTCCTTCAGGATGGCGTCGGCGCAGCGGCCGACGATGACGCAGGGCCCCTGCTGGGCCAGCTCCAGAATGGTCCTTCGCTGGATGGACCAGAGATAGTCCTGGTTGGAGGCGCCGGACAGGGAACGGCCCACCAGGGCGTTGGCAAACCAGCCGCTCCGGGGGGTGTCCTCGCCGGTTCTTCTGACGTAATCCTGGGAAAAGCCGCTTTTCTCGGCGATGGTTTCAATGAGTTCCTGATCGTAGCAGGGAATGTGCAGCCGCTGCGCCACGGACTTGCCAATGGTCCGGCCGCCGCTGCCAAACTCCCGGCTGATGGTGATGATGCGATGTTTCATGGGGTCAGGCCTCTCTTTCTCTCAGAATGGGGGCGGCCAGAGGGGCCACCTTGTTTTGATAGGTTCTTCGGAGGAGCAAGCAGGCGATGAGGGTGGAGAGAAGTTCCGCCGCCGGGAAGGTGAGCCACACCAGCCAAGCCGGGCTGCCCGCGCCCACCACCAACCGGGCCAGGACCCAGGCCAGGGGGAGCACAAAGAGAATCTGCCGGCAGACAGAAATGACCAGGGACTCCAGCCCGCTCTCCAAGGCCTGGAAGATCCCCTGGAAGGCGATGTTGGCCCCGGCAAAGAGGAAGCTAATGGAGATGATCCGAATGGCGCTGATGCACAGCCCCTCGGTCTGGCCGGACAGACCGAAGAGATGGGCGAAGGGCGCGGCGAAAATCTCCAGCACGGCCAGGCCCAGCACCATGATGGCCAGAGTGAAGCCCATGCCGTATTTCATGCCCGCCTGGATGCGTTCCCTGTCCTGCTTGCCGTAGTTAAAGGAGAGAATGGGCGTGATGGCGTCCCGCAGGCCGAAGGCGGCGAAGAGAATGAACTGCTGGATTTTATAGTACAGCCCATAGGCGGTTACCATAGACTCCCCCACCATCCCCAGGATCAGGTTCAGGCCGTAGGTCATAACGCTCATCAGGGCCTGGGCGATGATGGCTGGCAGGCCGATGGAATAGATCTCCCCGATGATCTTTTTGGAGGGCTTTATATAGGACAGATCATTGGAAATGGCCGTGTTGACCTTCCGGTGGAAGAGCAGCGCCAGGGCCATAGAGACGAGCTGACCGAGAATGGTGGCGCAGGCCGCCCCCCGGACACCCAACTCAGGGCAGCCCAGCCAGCCGTAGATGAGGATGGGGTCTAAGACGATGTTGGTCAGGGCCCCGGCGATCTGGGCGACGGTGGAATACATGGAGTGGCCGGTGGCCTGGAGGAGCTTTTCAAAGATCCCAAAGAAAACCATACCGAAGGAGACCACGCAGCAGATGCGCAGGTAATCCACCGCCATGGCATAGATCACAGGGTTTTGCGTCTGGGTGGAGATATAGAATTTCACCCCAAAGAGCCCGAACAGGCAAAAGACCACAAAGATGACAAAGCCCAAAAACATGGCGTTGCCCGCCACCTGGCTGGCCTTTTCCCGGTTTCCCTGGCCCAGGCTTTTGGCCACCAGGGCGTTGGTACCCACGCCGGTGCCGATGCTGACGGCCACCATGAGCATCTGCATGGGAAAGGCCAGGGTCAGGGCGTTCAGGGCCAGTTCGCCGTTTTGCGCCATGTTGGAGACAAAGGCGCTGTCCACAATGTTATATACCGCTTGGAGCATCATAGACAGGATCATGGGCAATCCCATGGACAGCATCAGCCGCCCCACGGGCATGGTCCCCAGCTTCAGGGGTTCTGTTTCTCGTTCTTGTTCCATAGGTACCTCCTAATGTACTTTTTTGATGCAAAAAAGCGAACGCGCGCAAGTCCTTGCCTGGACTTACGCGCGTTCGCTACACAGCATTGCAGGAGTATTATAGCAAATAAAAAACGAAAAAGTCAACGGATTTTTTACAGAGGGAGGGAAACAAAAAAACATCGGCATCCTGAAAGGATACCGATGTTTGGTGCGCGAGGCGGGACTTGAACCCGCACGTGCGTATTGCACACTAGAACCTGAATCTAGCGAGTCTGCCAATTCCACCACTCGCGCATTTCGCTCTGTTGAGGGAGTGCCTCGTTCAGTGCGAGATTTATCTTAGCACAGGAGGTAGGAACTGTCAAGTGCTTTTTTCGATTTTTTTCAAAAAAAGAGAAGAATTTTCCCACTAAAACTGGTGGGGGACGCTGGCCGGGAGGCGCTTGCGGCGGCGGGGAGTTACTTGGTGCCGAAGATCCGGTCGCCGGCGTCGCCCAGGCCGGGGACAATGTAGCCGTGGTCGTTGAGCTTTTCATCCACGGCGGCCACGTAGATCTCCACGTCGGGGTGGTCGGCCCGGATTCGCTGGATGCCCTCGGGGGCGGCCAGGATGTTCATCAGCTTGATGTTTTTCACGCCATATTCCTTCACAAACGCAATGGCGGCAGAGGCTGAGCCGCCGGTAGCCAGCATGGGGTCCAGGATGATGACGTCCCGCTCGGCGATGTCCGTGGGCATTTTGCAGTAATACTTCACGGGATTCAAGGTGTCGGGGTCCCGGAAGAGGCCAATGTGGCCCACCTTGGCCGAGGGGATCAGGGTGAGGATGCCCTCTACCATTCCCAGGCCCGCCCGGAGGACCGGGACGATGGCCAGCTTTTTCCCGGCCAGCTGCTTGGTGACGGCTTTGGCAACGGGGGTCTGGATTTCCACGTCCTGAAGAGGGAGGTCCCGGGTGGCCTCGTAGCACATGAGGGTAGCGACCTCGCCGACGATTTCCCGGAAGTCCTTCACTCCGGTGTTCTCGTCCCGCAGGATGGAGAGCTTATGCTGCAGCAGGGGGTGATCCAATACGTGTACCATTTCCATTTGTTCCAATTCTCCCTTTCTGTTTATTGAGGGCCGTGGGCTGGGGCCACGGCAAAATTGGGGGTTCTCTCTTTAAGGTTGGGGGCTTTTGGCGGCTTTTTCCCGTTCCAGCCGCTCCCGCTCGGCCTGGGACAGCCGGTGATAGACGGGAGTGAGCTGGTGGACGGGGACCGTCTGCCCAGCCCGGGCCAGCTCCAGGGCCATCCGGGCCACCCCCCAGGCGCTTTGCAGGCGGAGGTTGGGGGGCGCCAACCTGGCGGGGATTCCGGCGGCGGTGAGGGCGTCGTAGCAGAGCTGGGCGCCGTCCCCCACCACCAACTGGGTGGTCTGGGTGCCGGCCAGCTCCCGGACCAGATCCTCCAGGGCGATGGCCCGGTCGGGGGTCAGCCGGTGGGGACGGTGGCCGTCCACCCGAAAGCGGGCGTTGTAGACCTGGTGCCGGCGGGCGTCCATGGCGGCGCAGACTTCTCCGGAAAACCCGGCCAGGTTCCAGGCCATGGACTCCAGGGTGGAGCAGCCGGCGCAGGGGAGCTCCGCCCCCCAGGCCAGCCCCTTGGCAGTGGCCACGCCGATGCGCAGGCCGGTGAAAGAGCCCGGACCGGCGGCCACGGCGATCAGGTCCAGGTCCTTGGGGGTGAGGGAGCAGGCGGACAGCAGGCCCTGGGCCATGGGCAGCAGGGTCTGGCTGTGGGTGAGCCCGCTGTTTTGAAAGGTTTGCGCGATGAGGGTTTCCTCCTCACACAAGGCCACGGAAGCGGCCACGGCGGAGGACTCCAAGGCTAAGATTTTCACAGAATTCTTCCTTTCCTTGGGAAATTATACGATTTCTCCATTAAAGAATTTAATGTTTGAAATAGATGAGACGGGGAATCAGCCCATGGGGCTGATTCCAGGCGCGGTACGCGCCGTATTCCTGATTAAAGTATTTAATCAGGAATTCGTATTAAAAACCGGGGCCGCGGATGGTGAGGACCCGCTGGTTCTCGGTCTCGCCCCGGCGGATATCCACATAGACGGTGTCGGGCTCCAGGGCGTCCCGGATGTTTTCGCTCCACTCCACGGCGCAGATCCCCCCCCGGCGGAGGAAATCCTCCCATCCGATGTCGAAGAGATCGTCGGCGCCGGAGAGGCGGTACATGTCGAAGTGGAACAGAGGGAGCCGCCCGCCTTCATACTCGTTGACGATGGTGAAGGTGGGGCTGGTGACCCGCTGGGAGATCCCCAGGCCCCGGGCCATCCCCCGGACAAAGGCGGTCTTGCCCGCGCCCAGGTCGCCGGTGAAGGCGACCACGGTCCCGGGGGCCAGGCGGCCCACCAGTGCTTGGCCGATGGCCTCGGTTTCCTGTTCGTTTGCGGAATGTCGTTCCATGGGGAACCGCTCCTTTCCCAGGGGGCGATGGGAGGCCCCCAGGCAGATTGGCTATATTTTAGCATAAAATGAGCCCGGTTGCACCCCTCCGCGACAAAATTTATGGTTCTTTCGGGCTATGATGGAGAGAGAAATTTCACGGCGGGGGACAAGCCCCGAAAACCCGGAAAGGAGGAGAGGTCCGTGAGACGGACAAAAGGGGAGTGGCCCCTCTTTGCCCTCTGCCTGGGGGCAGCCCTGTATGGCCTGGCCCTGATCTTCAGCGCCACCCGCTATGACCAGGACCTCCATGGCCTGGTGGCCAAGCAGGCCGCGGCCCTGGGGGCGGGGGTGGTTTTGTGCCTGATCCTGTCGGCCCTGGATGTGCGGCGGCTGCTGGAGAAGCTTTGGTGGCTGCTGCCGGTGGTCAATGTGGGGCTGCTGCTGCTGCTCATCCCCCTGGGGAACGACGATGGCACGGGGAACAAAAGCTGGATCTCGCTGCCCGGCGGCCTGTTCAATCTCCAGCCGGCGGAGGTGGTGAAGGTGACCTTTGTGCTGCTGCTGGCCCTTCAACTGCGCAAGTTAAGGGAGGGGGGGCTGGACCGGCCCAAGGCGGTGCTGGGGCTTCTCCTCCATGTGCTGGCCCTGTGCGGCCTGCTCTATGGGGTCTCCGGGGACATCGGCATGGTGGCGGTGTATCTGGCGGTTTACTTCGTTATGCTCTGGTCGGCGGGGGTCCACCCCCTGTGGCTGGCGGGGGAGCTGGCCGCCGGGGTGGGGGCGGTGGTGGTCCTCTGGCCCCGGCTGCCGGAGTATGTACGGATGCGGTTCCAGGTGGTTCTGGACCATGAGCTGGACCCCTTGGGGAAGGGCTTTCAGCAGGCGCGGAGCCTTCTGGCCATCGGCTCCGGCCAGGCCACAGGCCAGGGATATCTCCGGGGGACCCAGACCCAAAGCCTCTCCCCCTCCTCCCTGCCCGCCCGGCACACGGACTTTATTTTCGCGGTGGCGGGGGAGGAGCTGGGCCTGGTGGGCTGCCTGGTGATCCTGGCGCTGCTGGGGGCCATCCTCTTCCGGTGCGTGTGGCTGGCCCACCGGAGCCGGGACCCCCTGTTCGCCGGCGTTGCCATGGGGGTGGCGGGCGCCTTTGGGGCCCAAGTGATTTTGAACATTGGAATGTGCCTGTATGTGGCCCCGGTGGTGGGAGTGACGCTGCCCTTTTTCAGCTACGGCGGCTCCTCTCTGCTCATGTCCTTTGCTGCCGTTGGAGTGGTCATGTCCATGAAAAAGGAAGCCCTGCCAGGAAGCGGCAACTGGCCGGGGGGATAAGGGCGCGGGCTGGAGACAGACTAAGGGCAATTCCAATGAGGAGGTCATTCCAATGGCACAGTCTCGCTTTTTCCGGCGGCTGGGATTCCTTTTGGTCCTTGCTGCCTTTTCTGTTTCCCTGGCCCTGCCGGCCTTTGCACTGTTTGACATGGACGACGGCGTGACGGGGGAGAACTCCCTTCCCATCGCCGAGAATTTTTCCCTGACCACCTACCGGGACGTGGCGGTGAACGCCAGCTTTTCGGCGGTGGACCCCGAGGGAGATCCGCTGACCTTTCGGGTGACCAAGCACCCCGCCCGGGGGTCTGTGACCCTCGCGGAGGAGGGCTCGGCCCGGTTCACCTACACCCCCTATGAAAACAAAACGGGGAAGGACTCCTTCACCTACGTGGCCGTGGATGGGGAGGGCAACGTCTCCCAGCCGGCGGAGGTTTCCGTGAAGATTGAAAAACCCGACACCCAGGTCACCTATGCCGACCTGGACGGCAACCCCGCCCACAAGGCGGCCATCGCCCTGGCCGAGCATGAGATTTTCGTGGGGGAAAAGATGGGGGAGACCTGGTTTTTCCGGCCGGACACCCCTGTGACCCGAGAGGAATTTTTGGCCATGGCCATGGAGGCGGTGGGGCTGGAGGCCCTGCCCCAGGAGCTCTCCACGGGCTTTGCCGACGACGATAGTATCTCCGCCTGGGCCAAGCCCTATGTGGCCTCGGCTCTGCGGGCGGGAATGGTCCAGGGGACCGACGCCGGCGGCCGGGGGGCGACCTTTACCCCTGGGCGGGTCATCACCCAGACCGAGGCGGCGGTGATGCTCAACCGGCTGCTGCGGGTCTCTGACGTGGCGGCCAGGGGGAACCTGGCCCAGGACGCCGCCCCCACCTGGGCCTATCAGTCGGTGGTCAACCTGGAGGCCGTGGGGGTGCTGTCTGCCGAGACCGACGGCTCCCTGTCCCTCAGCGATACCCTCACCCGGGGCCAGGCTGCACAAATGCTGCTGTCGGCCATGGAAGTGCTGGACTTTCGGGACAGAATTTGGTAAACTAAACACAGAAAACGTCTTTGACAACGGGTGGGGAGACGGGCTCACCGGGCTCCCCACCCCACAGAAGAAAGAGAGTACGCCATGGAGCAAGCAGTGATCTACTCCCCTCTGGGCCCCCTGACTCTTTTCGCGGAAAACGGTCAGCTGACCGCCTTGGTATACGGCAATTATGGTACTTACGACGATATCCCCCTCTTTCGGGAGACCCGGCGCCAGCTGGGAGAATATTTTGCCGGCCAGCGGCAAACCTTTCAGCTTCCCATGAACCCCGGCGGCTCGGACTTCCAAAGAAGGGTCTGGAAGCAGCTGTGTGAAATTCCCTACGGCACCACCATCACCTACCGGGTGCTGGCCGAGCGGGTGGGGGCCCCCAAGGGCTTCCAGGCGGTGGGCCAGGCCAACGGGCGCAACCCTTTGCCCATCCTCATCCCCTGCCACCGGGTGGTGGCCGCCAACGGCACCCTGGGGGGGTACTCCGGGGGCCTGGAGCGCAAGCAGCTTTTGCTGCGGGTGGAGGGCGTGAAGGTGCCGCCCATCAAGCGCCCCAAAAAGAGAGACCGGAAGAAAGCCGAGGAGTAATGCCCTGCGGCTGATGATCCTGTCACGGTTTCGAAAAAATCCTCGCCGCAGTGATAAACTGCGGCGAGGATTTTTTGGAAGCGGATGAGGGAGGACGTTGGGGGGCTCTGGCGTAGGGTGGCGACGGGATTCGCCTACCCACCGTTACTACCATATCGCCCCCTCATCAGTCACCTTCGGTGCCAGCTTCCCCCCGAGGGGAAGCCTACGTGCTATGCTACATTGGGGTGATTGCTATGGTATTTTTCTACATAAGCCATGCAGGCTTTGCCAATCGCCTTCCCCTGGGGGGGAAGGTGGGCCGGCCCAAAGGGCCGGGTCGGATGAGGGCGGGCGTTGCGGTTTCCTCAGCGTTGGGAATCCCTCTGCTACCTCCCCGAAAATTCTTCAAAATACTTGAACTTCCGTCCATTTCTTGCTATAATCAATATGAAAAACAGAAATGCGGCAGTCTATGGGTGTTCCCGCACCCATAGACCTACGCAGGTGCACACCCACCTACACAGCGGCCATCCAGCCGCACCGCATAAATATTATACGCTATTTTCCTCCCCCTCGCAAGGGGAGAAAAATAAACGATACATATTTTATGTGCTGCATTAAGAGCTCCGCTTCTTACGCTGTGTAGGGACCAGACCCTGCACAGTGTTTTTGTTTTTCCCGCGCCGCCAACCCGGGGGAGCTGGGACACCAGCCCCCGGGGTAACCCGCGGAGAAAAGCAAAATACCGGTCAACCGGGGCGGGTTGGCCGGTAAAGGAGCGTGAAAGGATGAACACAGCACAGTTAAAGGAATACCTGGGCGACGTGGTCGCCCTGGAAAAGCTGATTTTTTACCAGGGGTGGCAGATCCTCCAATGGCAGGGGGAGCGGGGCGCCCTTCGGCGGAAAATGTGGAAGCAGGCGCCTTCCTCCCCGCCGAAGGCCCCCCAAAATCCCCTGCCGGGGATGCTCAAAAAGCTTTTGGGGAGCTTCATCCTCATCGTTGCCGCTGCTGCCGTCATCAGCGCCTGCGTCTTTGGTCCCACCAAGTGGAGCCTGGTTGGCCTGTTTGGCGGCATCCTTTTGGGCCTCATTGTTGTCGTTACCATATATTCCTTCAAAATGCAAGATACCATCGAGAAATGGTCAGATCCCAGCACCCGGCGGGAGATCTTTGACCGCTATGAGGCGGCAAAGCTGGCCCACCAGGAGAAGGCCCAAGCCTACGCCGTGAAAGACGTTCTGGCCACTGCGCGGATGGAGGTTTTGTCCGAGGCCATCGAACAGGAGAAGGCCAAGCAGGCGGAGAACAAACGCGCCCTGGCGGACCTCTATGCCCAGGATGTGATCTATCCCAAATACCGCCGCCTTTTGCCGGTCTGCTCCCTGTGGGAGTACCTCCAGTCTGGCCGGTGCTACAAGCTGGAGGGACCCGACGGGGCCTATCAGTTGCTGGAAACGGAGCTCCAGGAAAAGAAGATCGCCGCCGACCTGCTGGACTTCAACCCCAAAACGGCCCGGGCCATGCAGTTTGGCGCCTACACGGTCTTTGACGAGCTTCAGGAGCAGATCGCCATTATGGCGGCGGAGATCGACCGCAGGGTGGAGGCCAAATGCGCCGGGCAAGGACCCGACGCCCCGGCCACATGAAAAGAAACCCGCTCCGGGAGAAAGCCCGGAGCGGGTCGTTTTATGGGGTTATTTCATCAGCAGGTACATGACGGCTTTCTGGGCGTGGAGGCGGTTCTCGGCCTCGTCGAAAATCTCGTCGGCGTGGGCTTCAAAGACCTCGGCGGTGATCTCCTCCCCCCGGTGGGCGGGCAGGCAGTGCTGGACCATGGCGCCGGGGTGGGCCACGGCCATGACGGCGTCGTTGATCTGATAGCCCTCGAAGACCATCTTCCGCGCATTAAATTCGCCCTCCTGGCCCATGGAGGCCCAGACGTCGGTGTACAGGGCGTCGGCGTCCTTGGCGGCGGCCAGGATGTCGGGGGTGCACTGGAACATGCCGGGGTAGTTTTCGGCGAAAGCCAGAATCTCGGGATCGGGCTGGTAGGTCTCGGGGCAGGCGATGGACACCTTCATGCCGCACTTGAGGCAGCCCACGATGAGGGAGTTTGCCATGTTGTTGCCGTCGCCAATGTAGCAGAGCTTCAGTCCCTCCAGCTTGCCCTTGTGCTCCCGGATGGTCATCAGGTCGGCCAGCACCTGGCAGGGGTGGCAGAAGTCGGTCAGGCCGTTGATGACGGGGATGGTGGCGTATTTGGCCAAAGTCTCCACCTCTTCCTGGGCGAAGGTGCGGATCATGATGCCGTCGCAGAACCGGGACAGGACCCGGGCGGTGTCTTCCACGGGCTCGTTGCGGCCGATCTGGCTGTCCTTGTCAGAGAGGTAGATGGCGTTGCCCCCCAGTTGGTAAATGCCGGTCTCGAAGGAGACCCGGGTGCGGGTGGAGCTCTTTTCAAAGATCATCGCCAGGGTCTTGCCGGCCAGGAAGGGGTGCTGGATGCCGGCCTTGCGCATGGCCTTGAGCTGGTCGGCGGTGTCCAGGATTTCCAGAATTTCTTCGCTGGACAGGTCCAGCAGCTTCAGCAGGTCTTTTTTCATGGGTGTTCTCTCCTTTTCTCTCTTATCCCGCAAGGGTCTGCTTCAGAATAGCCAGACCCTGGTCCATTTCGTCCTTGGTAATCACCAGCGGGGGCAGCAGGCGCAGCCGGTCGCCGGCGGTGAGGCACAAAAGGCCGTTGTCAATGAGCAAGGCGGCCAGCTCCTGGTTGGTGCGGCTCCCCTTCACGTCGATGCCCAGCATCAGGCCCATGCCCACCACGTCCCCCAGCTCCGGGCAGCCCAGGGCCTGGATGCCGGCGCGGAGGTAGTCGCCCTTTTCCTGCACCTGGTCCAGGAAGGGCTGGTCCATGGTGTCCAGCACCGCCAGCCCCGCGGCGGTGGAGACGGGGTTTGCCCCAAAGGTGGAGCCGTGGGTGCCGGGCACCAGAACCCCGGCGCATTTCTCGTTGGTGAGGATGCCCCCCAGAGGCAGGCCGCCGGCGATCCCCTTGGCAAAGGAGACCACGTCGGGCTGGAGGTCAAACTGCTGGTAGGCGAAGAGGGCGCCCGTGCGGCCGATGCCCGTCTGGACTTCGTCCACCAGAAGCAGCCAGTCCTTTTCCTGGCAAAGTTTGGCCAGGGCCTGGACCATGTCCTTGTCCAGGGGCCGGACGCCCCCCTCCCCCTGGATGAGCTCGATCATCACGCCGCACACATCCTCCCCGGCCTGGGCCTGGATGCTCTCCAGGGTGGGGTCGGCGTAGCGGAAGCCCTCCACAAAGGGGAAGAAGTAGTCGTGGTAATGGGGCTGGCCGGTGGCGGTGAGGGCAGCCATGGTCCGGCCGTGGAAGGAGTGGTTCAGGGTGAGAATGGTAGAGCGCCCCTTGCCATACTTATCAAAGCTATACTTCCGGGCCACCTTAATCATGGCCTCGTTGGCCTCGGCCCCGGAGTTGCCAAAGAAGACCTTGGACATCCCCGTGCGGGTGCACAGCGCCTTGGCCAGCAGCGCCCCCGGCTGGGTGTAAAACAGGTTGGAGATATGACCCAGTTTCCCAATCTGCTCAGTAATGGCGGCAATCCACTTGGGATTCCCGTAGCCCAGGGAATTCACCCCGATCCCGCTGGTAAAATCAATGTACTTCTTCCCAGACAGACTGTACAGGGTCGCCCCCTCACCATGGTCAATATCCACCGGAAACCGCCCATAGGTGTGCATCACATAGGCTTCGTCCATCGCTCTCAGTTCTTCAAAAGTCATGGGTCTCACTCCTTTACAAATATCAGTCGGGTTTACCACGCACCCCGCCGGACCCTCCGCTGCCTCCGGCAGCCAAGCCCTTCCGGCAGGAATTTTCTCGCCTGCAGGCGAGAAAACAAAATCAAATCATTTTTTCCCCGGACATGCGCCGGGGAAAAAATTCCTCTCGGCATGGGAGTGCCCGGCTTTGCCGGGCGCGGTTCATGCCGCAATCTCTCAATTCTGGAAGCCCAGCGAAGCGGGTTCCAGAATTCCTAAGCCGAGCGGGTCCCAAATTTCATAGGTTTACTCCCAGAGCATGGTGCCAATGCCCTGGTGAGAAAGCATCTCGGTGAGAATGGAGTGGGGAATCCGCCCGTCCAGGATATGGGTCCGGTGAACGCCGTGCTCCAGGGCATTGACGCAGCAGTCGATCTTGGGAATCATCCCCCCGCCAATGACGCCGCTGGACAGGAGCGAGGGGACCTCCTCCAGCCGGATCTGCCGGATGAGGGTGCTCTCGTCTTTGGGGTCCCGGAGCACGCCCCGCACGTCGGTGAGCAGGATGAGCTTTTCCGCCCCCAGGGAGATGGCCAGCTCAGCGGCGGCGGTGTCGGCGTTGATGTTATAGGCGGTGTCGTTGTCGATGCCCAGGGCCACGGTGGAGATCACGGGGATATAGCCGCAGGCCAGCACATCGTTGACCACCTGGGGGCAGACTTTTACGATCTTCCCCACCAGGCCGTATTTCTCGTCCAGTTTCTTAGCCTGGAAGAGGGCGCCGTCCAGGCCGCACAGGCCGATGGCCTTGCCCCCCAGGTTGTTGATGATGGAGACCAGGTGCTTGTTCACCTTGCCGCAGAGGACCTGCTGGACAATGTCCATGGTATCCTCGTCGGTGTAGCGCAGGCCGTCCACAAAGCGGGACTGCTTCCCCACCCGCTCTAGCATCTGGCCGATCTCCGGGCCGCCGCCGTGGACCATCACCACCCGCACGCCCACCAGGTTCAGCAGGATGATGTCGCTGATGACGGCGCTGCGGAGCTCCTCGGAGATCATGGCGTTGCCGCCGTATTTGATGACCACGGTCTTGCCGTAGTATTTTTGAATGTAAGGGAGGGCCTCCACCAGCACGGTGGAACGCTCCATGTAGTTGTTCATGTCCATGGGGAAATCCTTCTCTTCCTTTCCAAGCAATCGCCGAAGGCTCAGCTACGGTAGTCGCCGTTGATCTTGACGTAGTCATAGGTCAGGTCGCAGCCCCAGCAGGAGCAGGAGGCGGTGCCGGCGGTGAGGGTGACCAGAATGACCACCTCGTCCTGAGACAGGACGGTCTTGGCCACGTCCTCATCAAAGGGAACGCCCTGGCCGCCGGAGCAGACCAGCAGCTGGCCGGCCTGGGAGAGGAACTTGACCTCCACGTCCTTGGGGTCAAAGGCCGCCCCGGAGTAGCCCACGGCGCAGAGGACACGGCCCCAGTTGGCGTCGGTGCCGAAGACGGCGCACTTCACCAGAGGGGAGCGGACCACGGCCTTGGCCATCAGCTCGGCCTGTTCCTCGCTCTCGGCCCCCTGGACGGTGCAGGTGATTAGGCGGCCGGCGCCCTCGCCGTCGCTGGCGATCATCTTGGCCTCGTACTCGCACACGTGGCGCAGGGCGGCGCAGAAGGTATCGTAGTCAGGGCCGGGGCCGGTGATGGTGGGGTTGCCCGCCAGGCCGTTGGCCAGGACCACGCAGGTGTCGTTGGTGGAGGTGTCGCCGTCCACGGTGATGCGGTTGAAGGTCTTGCTGACCACCTCCCGCAGCATGGTCTGAAGGACCTGGCCGTCGATGGCGCAGTCGGTGGTGACGCCGCAGAGCATGGTGCCCATGTTGGGGTGGATCATGCCGGAGCCCTTGGCGATGGCCCCCAGGGTGACGGTCTTGCCCCCCAGTTCCACGGTGACGGCAATCTCTTTGACCTTCAGGTCGGTGGTGAGAATGGCGTGGGCGGCGTCACTGGAGGCCTCGGGGGTGTCGGCCAGGGAAGCTACCAGGGCGGGGACACCCTTCTCGATGGCGTCGATGTTCAGCTCCACGCCGATGATGCCGGTGGAGCAGACGGCGAAGTCCTGGGGCTGCAGACCCGTGGCGGCAGCGGCGGCCTGGGCCATCCGCTGGGCGTTCTCCATGCCCTTGGGGGCGCAGGCGTTGGCGTTGCCGCTGTCGAAGATGATGCCCTGGGCCTTGTGGTCGGCCAGGTGCTCCTTGGTGAGAATGACGGGGTCGGCCTTCACCACGTTGCGGGTGTAGGTGCCGGCCGCAGCGCAGGGGACCTCGGAGAGGATCATAGCCAGATCCTTCTTCTCAGGCTGGGGGGTGGTGAAGTTATCCTTGATGCCGCAGTGAAGGCCTGCGGCCTTGAAACCTTTGGGGGCGGTCACGCCGCCGGTGATGATGTTCATGGTAAAATCCTCCTTGATTGTGGTGGATGGGTGGGGAGAGGGGGTGGTGTTCTTCTATCCGCAGTTACGACGAGATCGCCCCCTCATCAGTCACCTTCGGTGCCAGCTTCCCCCCAAGGGGAAGCCTACGTGCTATGCTACGTTGGTGTGATTGCTACGGTAGTTTTCTACAGTAAGCCACACAGGGTTTGCCAATGCCTTCCCCTGGGGGTCCAACTGTCCGGGCAGAGTTTTCCGCCGCGCACGGCGGGAAATAAAGTCAAATCATTTTTTTGCCGGCTTTGCCGGTGAAAAAATACTTCTCGGCCGCAAGTGTGCCCGCAGGGCGCGCGCAGTCGGCCGCAATCCCCAAAATTGGAAGCCCAGCGAAGCGGGTTCCAATTTTCACAGCCCCGCCGTTTCCTCAAACCCCAGCATCAAATTCATATTCTGCACCGCCGCCCCCGAGGCTCCCTTCCCCAGGTTGTCAAACAGGGCGGTGATGGTGGTCTGCTCCTCATGCCCGCACACGATCAGGCGGAGCTGGTTGGTCCCCACCAGGGTGTCGGAATAGATCACGGGCTCGTCCCCCCCAAAGGGGGCTACGGACACGAAGGTTTGTCCCTCGTAGTAGGAGTCCAGCACGCTGTAAATGTTATAGGCCGTGGGCCCGCCGGGAAGGGTGTCGTTGCGGAGCATGACGGTGGTTGCCATGCCCTGGATATAGTCCCCCAACACGGGGTGGAACACCGGGGGCGCCTCCAGGCCGCAGACGTGGACCATTTCCGGGAGGTGTTTGTGGCGGAGGGTGGTGCCGTAGATCCGGGCCGAGGCGTGGCGGGGGTCCCGGTTGGGGTCCTGATACTCCTGAATGAGCTTTTTGCCGCCGCCAGAGTAGCCGGTGAGGGAGTAAGCGCACAGGGGGTGGTCCGGGGGGATGAGCCCCAGTTGGACCAGAGGATAGACGGCGGAAATGAACCCCGAGGCGTGGCAGCCGGGGTTTGCTACCCGTTTGGAATGAGCAATCGCCTCCCGGTGACGAGGGGAGAGCTCAGGGAAGCCGTAATCCCAGCCGGGGGCCGTCCGGTGGGCGGTGGAGGCGTCGATGACCCGGGTGTTGGGGTTTTCGATCATGCTGACCGCCTCCCGGGCCGCGTCATCAGGCAGGCACAGGAAGACCAGGTCGGCGGCGTTGAGACATTTCTTCCGCTCCGCCGGGTCCTTCCGTTTCTCCTCGTCGATGAGAAGAAGCTCGATGTCCTGGCGGGGGGTCAGCCGGTCGTAGATTTGCAGGCCGGTGGTGCCCTCCCGTCCGTCAATGAAAATCACAGGCTTCATGCTTCACGCTCCTGGATGAATTTCTTGAGGTTTTCGATCTGGATTTTGACCGCTTCCGGTGCCGGGCCGCCATAGACCTTTCTGCCGCCCACGCAGGTCTCCAGAGACAGGGCGTCGTAGACGTCTTCCTCGAAGATGGGGGAGACCTTCTTGTACTCGGCCAGGGGGAGAGTTTCCAGGGAGTGGCCGGTGTCCACACAGTGGCCCACCAGCTTGCCCACGATGCCATAGGCCTCCCGGAAGGGCATGCCCTTTTTGGCCAGATAGTCGGCGCAGTCGGTGGCGGAGATGAACCCCCCGTTGGCGGCCTTGCGCATATTGGCCCGGTTGACGGTGAGGGTGTCGATCATGGCGGTGAAGACGGGGAGGCAGAGCTCCACGGTGTCGATGGTGTCGAAGACGGGCTCCTTGTCCTCCTGCATGTCCTTGTTATAGGCCAGGGGGATGCCCTTCATCACGGTGAGCAGGGTGATGAGGGAGCCGTACACCCGCCCCGTCTTGCCCCGGACAAGCTCGGCCACGTCGGGGTTCTTCTTCTGGGGCATGATGGAGGAGCCGGTGGCGTAGGCGTCGTCCAGCTCGATGAACTTAAACTCCCAGCTGCACCAGAGGATGAGCTCTTCGGAGAACCGGGACAGGTGCATCATCAGGATGGAGCAGGCCGACAGGAACTCGATGGCGAAGTCCCGGTCCGAGACCCCGTCCAGGGAGTTGTCCATGGGCTTCTGGAAGCCCAGCAGTTGGGCAGTGCGGAACCGATCCACCGGATGGGTGGAGGTGGCCAGGGCCCCGGAGCCCAGGGGGGACTCATCCAGCCTTGCCCGGCAGTCCTCCAGCCGGGTCACGTCCCGGCGGAACATGTTGGCATAGGCCATCATGGCGTGGGCGAAGGTGATGGGCTGGGCCCGCTGGAGATGGGTGTAGCCGGGCATGATGGCGTCCAGATTGCCCTCGGCCTGGCGGATCAGGGCCTTTTCCAGGTCCAGAAGCATCCCCACGATGACGGGGATCTCTTCCTTCACAAACAGGCGGAAGTCCAGGGCTACCTGGTCGTTCCGGCTGCGGGCGGTGTGCAGGCGCTTGCCCGCAGAGCCGATGCGCTCGGTGAGGAGGACCTCCATGTTCATATGGATGTCCTCGCTGTCCTTGGTGAATTCCACCTTGCCCTCCTCAATTTCATCCAGGAGGACTTTTAAGGTCTCTACGATCTTCTCCGCCTCTTCCTTGGCGATGATCCCCTGCTCTCCCAGCATGGTGGCGTGGGCGATGGAGCCGGTGATATCCTGCCGGTACAGCCGGGCGTCAAAGGAAATGGAGGAGTTGAAGTCGTTGACCTTGTCGTCGGTTTCCTTCTGAAACCGTCCAGCCCATAATTTCATAGTTAATGATCCTTTCCATAGAAACAGCGCAGAGCAGGACCAAAAGATCCTGCCCCTAACCACGCTGCCAAGTTACCAAACGTAAGCATACTATCTGAGCATACGATTTATCTTGTATCCGCGCGCTTCTAAAAAGCCTCGCAGATGAGCGCCCGCAGGCGCCATGGAAGGGCGCAACCGCCGAAGGCGGCCCTTGGCGCCTCCCAGTTCCGCCGCGCACGGCGGAAAATAAAATCAAATCATTTTTTTGCCGGCTCCGCCGGTGAAAAAATTCTTCTCGGCACGGGAGTGCCTGGCTCCGCCAGGCGCGGTTCGGGCCGCAATCCCCCAACTTTGAGAGCCCAGCGAAGCGGGTCTCAAAGTTTCCCCAGCTCCCGCAGCGCCTGCACAGTATCGGGCAGACCCCAGAGGTTGATGAAGCCGGTGGCGTCGTTCTGGTTGTAGTCGCTCTCCTCAAAGGTCACCAGCTTCTCGGAGTACAGGCTCTCGGGGGAGGTGACGGAGGAGGTGATGATGTTGCCCTTATACAGCTTCAGCTTCACGGTGCCGGTGACGTGCTTCTGGGTCTCCACGGCGAAGGCCTGGAGGGCCTCCCGCAGGGGGGTGAACCACTTGCCGTTGTAGAGCAGGTCGGCGAAGTCGGTGGCCAGCTTGGTCTTCATGTGCTTGGTGTCCTTGTCGATGGTGATCATCTCCAGCACCTCGTGGGCCCGGTAGAGGATGGTGCCGCCGGGGGTCTCATAGACGCCCCGATCCTTCATGCCCACCAGCCGGTTTTCCACGATGTCCAGCAGGCCGATGCCGTTGGCGCCGCCGATGGCGTTGAGGCCCTCGATGATCTTGGAGGCTTTCATCTTCTCGCCGTTCAGGGCCACGGGCACGCCCTTTTCAAAGTCCAGGGTCACGTAGGTGGGCTCGTCGGGCGCCTGGAAGGGGGAGACGCCCATTTCCAGGAAGCCGGGCTTGTCGTACTGAGGCTCGTTGGCGGGGTCCTCCAGGTCCAGACCCTCGTGGCTCAGGTGCCACAGGTTCTTGTCCTTGGAGTAGTTGGTCTCCCGGCTGATCTTCAGGGGGACGTTGTGGGCCTCGGCGTAGTCGATCTCCTCGTCACGGCCCTTGATGTCCCACTCCCGCCAGGGGGCGATGATCTTCATGGTGGGGGCGAAACGCTTGATGGCCAGCTCGAACCGGACCTGGTCGTTGCCCTTGCCGGTGCAGCCGTGGCAGACGGCGTCGGCACCCTCGGCCAGGGCGATCTCTACCAACTTCTTGCCGATGATGGGCCGGGCAAAGGCGGTGCCCAGCAGATAGTCCTCATACTTGGCCCCCATCATCATGGAGGGGATGATGACGTCGTCCACCATCTCATCCACCAGATCGGCCACGATCAGCTTAGAGGCGCCGGTCTTCAGGGCCTTTTCCTCCAGCCCCTCCAGCTCGTCAGCCTGTCCCACGTTGCCGGAGACGGCGATGATCTCGGGGTTGTTGTAGTTCTCTTTCAGCCAGGGGATGATAATGGATGTATCCAGACCGCCGGAATAGGCGAGTACAACTTTTTTAATCTCAGACATGGTGTGAACCTCCCAAAAATTTCGCGTGGATTTCTCATTGGGGAAAGAATAGCACGAATGGGGGGAAATTGCAAGAGTATTCTGCATAATCATTCGAAAGGAAAGGAAAAATCCCCAGGCAATTTTCAACAAAAATGAATATTTAGGGTGAATATTCGAATATATATACCGAGAATACACTGTCAGGAATAGAATTGACTTTTTCCCGGAAGGCTGGTAAGATGTCAAATAGCCCCTTGGGGGGCCGAGGATGCGCGGGTATGGCGGAATTGGCAGACGTGCAGGATTTAGGTTCCTGTGCCGCAAGGCGTGTGGGTTCGACCCCCACTACCCGTACCAGAGCGAGGGTTCCGATCCCTTTTGAAGGGGATCGGAACCCTCGCTTTTTTTCGGTTTTTCGAAAAAATATCAAAAATCCTGTAACATTTTTCCTGCGCCAAGGTCTAATCAGTGAAGGCAAACAAAACCAGCCTGGGAAAGGGGGGCGTGCTGTGAAGCGGAAGGACGAGGGGATCTCCCAGGAGGTCCTCTGCGGGGAGTATGAGGCGGTGTTTCGGTATGTACTCACCCTGTGCCCCGACCGGGCGGAGGCGGAGAACATCACCCAGGAGACCTTTCTTAAGGCCCTGAAAGCCGCCCATAGCTTCCAGGGGAAGAGCAGCCTGTACACCTGGCTGTGCGCCATTGCCAAGAACCACTGGCTGACCCGGCAGGCCAAGAAAAAGCGGGAGGTGGCCCCGTCTGCCCTGGAGCACACCCTGGCCAGCGGAGACAAGCCCCTGGACCAGCAGGCGGCGGAGCGGGATCTGTCCATGCGAATCCATCAGGTGCTCCACCAGCTGGAGGAGCCCTATAAGGAAGTCTTTTCCCTGCGGGTGTTCGGCCAGCTCTCCTTTGGGGACATTGCCTCCCTCTTTGCCAAGTCGGACAGTTGGGCGCGGGTGACCTACCACCGGGCCAAGAAAAAGATCCTCCAACAACTGAGAAAGGATGGGATGCTATGAACGAGCAGCGGAACGAAACCCAAAGCCTGGACTGCGCTGTGGCCCAGGATTTGCTGCCCCTCTACAACGACGGGGTGGTGAGCTCCGCCACCGGCGAGGCCATCCGGCGGCACCTGGAGCACTGTAAGGCCTGCCGGCGGGAGTATGAGGATCTGCGGGAGATTCTCCCCGTGCGGGCCGAGGACTTCGGCACCACCAAGGAGCGGTTTATCGCTATGGAACGAAGGCTGGAGCGCCGCCGGATTTTTCGGGTGCTTTGGGTCCTTTTGGCGATTGCGGCGTTGGCCGTGGGGGCCTGGTATTTGTTGACGGAACCCCACATTTGGCCGGCGGAGAAAACGGTGGAAGAGATCGTGCAGACCTATCGGTATCAGGATGACAGAGGAACCCATTTTCTGATCCTGTACCGGGGCGGATATGAAAGGCATGGCAACAGTGCCAGCGGGGAGACGACAGTCAGTCAGGAGGGAGGCACCTGTATGATCCAAGAGGATTGGAAAACAACCCTTTTGGGAAATTCTGTTTTTGAGTCGAGTGGAGCCTATACAGACGTCTGTCCAGAGGAATCCGGACTTGCGGGAAAGGAGCCCGTCAAAAAACTCCTCTATCAAGGCAAGGTGGCCTGGACAGAGGAGGAGAACGGAGACGACTCCATCCCTGACTATGTCCCCCTGTATTTTGAATTTAGAAAATCAGATTGGACCGGCAGCCCGGAGGCCAGGGGCCAGATGAGTATTTGGGTGGACGACGGCTACGTCGAGGCCAAATTTAAGGACGGTAAGCTCATCCTATGGAGTCTGGACGGAGAACTTCTCTACGAAGGGTATCCCGGCGGGGAGAAGGAAGAAAAATGACACAATAGCATAGGAGTACAGCCCTTTCGTGTGACGCTTCTGGTGTGAGAAAGGCTGTATTTATGAAATGCACAAAGAAAAACCGCGTTCGGAAACGGCAGTCTGCGTTCCGAAGGCGGTTTTTTCAATCAATGGATGGGGAAATGTTGCGAAAAAGGATAGTTGTATGCTGTAATGATTCATGTGTTTCGCAAGTTTTCTTTGAGTGCCCGCATGGTGTTTGTGATGATTTTTAACTCTTGGTGGGTGCAATCCTCCAGGAGCGAAAAAACCTCTGCCTCAAAGGGAGAGCGAGCATGTTCCAAGCTGTCGCAGAGCAATGCGTCGACGGTTGTTCCGAGGGCATTTGCAATGTTTACAATGGTAGGCAAACTTAATTTGGTCGCGCCTCGTTCGATATGTGAAATATTGGACGGCTCCTGATTTGCGTATTCGGCCAATGTCTGCTGCGTCAGTCCCAATTCTTTCCGCAAACGACGAATGCGCGTCCCGATGGCTTTATAATCAAGTTCCATACTGTTTCTCCCTAAAAAATTTTGGAAACTTATTGTATATCCGATTCGGATATGTTAGAATGGTGTTAAAATCCGAAAAGGATACATGCTAATTTTTGGAGGAGAATCTTGATGGAAGGCGAGCCTCTAAATCACGGTTTCACCAAACCACAAAAAACCAGCCCCCTGTTTCCCAAAGGGAAAACAGGGAGCTGGTTCTGTTTGCGGTTAGGTCGTATCTTTTTCCGTGAAATAGTGGTACATGTCGTACAGAAGCTGTTTTTCCTTTTCCTTGAGACCGTCCAGATAGAGGGTCTCGGTGCGCTGAAGACCCAGGAGGTAGTCGGTGGAGATGTGAAAAAGCTGTGCCAGGGCCACGAGATACTGGGCGGTGGGAATGGACAAGCCCATCTCCCAGGCATTGACGGCAGAGCGCGTGACGCCAACTTTTTTGGCCAGGGCGGACTGTGACAGACCGCAGGTTTCCCGAAGGGTTCGTATTCTATCGCAAATCACAGGCATCACCCCTTTGGCGATATTATAGTTTGCGCCTGTAGATATTAAATTATCAATAAAAGTATAGTTTTGTTGACGAAAAGAGAGAAATGTGCCATAATGAATAATATATCATATCGTTATGACCTGGCTGTGGGCAACACAGTGGACACCGCCGGGAGAAAGCTTGGATGAGGTGGTAACCGTGATCGTTGGCTACATTCGCCGGGAAGACAGCAAAGAAGACATGGTCCGGGAAGCGGCCCTGCGGGACTGGGGGGCGGAACGGATCGTTTGGGAAAAGCTCACCAAGCGGAGCTGGTACCGGCCATCCTACGTGGAGATGGCCGCCGGCCTTCAGCCGGGGGACACGGTGGTGGTCAGCGAGTTTTGCCAGCTGGCGGCGGCAACCCGGGATATCCTGGTGATGACCGCGCGGCTGGACCGGGCGGGCGTGGGGTTTGCCAGCCTGAAGGAGGACTTCTACACGGCCACAAACTGGGGAAAGGAAACCATGCGGGTGATGACAGCCCTGGCGGAAATAGAGGAGGAATGGCTCCGTCACCGGGGGGAGCAGATCCAAAAGGCCAGGGACGCAGGCTGCTACAAGGGGCGCACGCCGCTGAAGGTAGACGAGGAAAAATTCCGCGCGGTCTGTACCCAATGGCGGGCGGGGGAGCTCACTGCCGTGGCCGCTATGGAACAGATGGGGCTCAAGCCCAACACCTTTTACCGGCGGGTTCGGGAAAGAGGCTGGTAATCCTAAAACTTGACGGGCTTCGCCCGATCAAGTTCTGCATGAGACGGCACAGCGTGCCATCCCACGATGCCAGTGTGCGCAGCACACGGGTTTCTCGAGGAAAGGATTGCATCAAGAAACAGGATCAAGGTCTGAAAATAGAAACCGGACCGCGGTGCGCATCGCGCACGGCGGTCCGGTTTTGTTTGAGGTCGGAAAAGTCGCCGGGATTATTTCAAGGTGAAGAGAATCCGGGTGTTGGGGTCGGCCAGGCGAACCAGGATGGCGGAGGCCTCCGCCCGGGTGATGGGGTCGTTGGGGCGGAAGGTACCGGATTTGTCACTGCCCACCAGGATGCCCGCCCGGTAGAGCTTATAGATCCCTGCGTCCGAGCGGTACACATCGGGGATGGACCCGGCGGCGATGGAGTTGACTGCCGGCAGGGCGGAGTCGGGGAAGGCGTTGGCCAGGATGGCCGCGAACTCCTGCCGGGTGAGGCCGGCGTTCATGTCGCTGGGCAAGGTGGTGAGGATCTTCTGGCTCAAGGCGTAGTCGGCGTAGGACTTATACCAGGGGGTGGAGGCGGAGAAGGTGCCGCTGCCCGTGAGGTAGAGCTTCCGCAGCCGGGCGGCCAGGGTGACCGCCTGGGCGCCGGTAACCTGATAGGTGGGGATGAACTTCCCGGTTTCCATGCCGTTCATCAGGCCGTAGCGGTAGGCGTCCACCACGCTGCTGTAGTACCAGGCGCTTTTGGACAGGTCCTTGAAGTTGTTTTGATAGGTGAGGGTTTTCACCAGGCTGCGGCCGCCGGTGTCCCACTTGGCCACCAGGGTTTGGCCATAGGTGCTCTTGAGTTTGGTGCCGTTGGTGACCATTTCCTTCCCCACGGCGGTGTACCAGCCCAAGAAAGCGGCGTTGCTGCGGGTGGGGGTGGGGAGATTGTAGGTGCTGTCCTTGGACACCAGCTGGGAGCCGGGGGAGACGCTGCCCCCGTTGGCGTTATAGGTGATGGTGAGGGAGTTTGCCTTGACAGTAAAAGTCTGCCAGTCGGAGTTGGCATAACTCCAGTTGCTGGAGTTGGTAGACTGGACCTTCAGCCGGTAGGTGCCCGCAGGAAGCCGCTCCATGGTGTGGGGGGATTTGGCGTAGAAGTAATAGCGGAAGTTAGAGGTCCAGGTGCCGTCGCTGTTCTTTTTCTCCACGTAGATGTTGTAGTGGGTGGCCCGGGGGACGTTTCCCCAGGAAACGGAGATCAGGTCGCCGTCCCCGTAGTTGGCGGAGAGCTTGGACACCGTGGGGGCCGTGGGGCCCAGGGACTGGGAGAGGATGGTGTCCTTGCCCGAGAGATTGGCCTTGAAGTAGATGAGCCCGCCGATGGTGCCGTCGTATTCCGAGAGCAGGCGCTTGGCGGCGGCGCCGGAGTCGTAGAGCTGGGCGTCGCCGTTGACCGTTTTGGCGATGGGGACAAAGTGGCCGCTGTTCTTCACCCGGGCAATGACATAGTAGCCTCCCTTGAGCAGGTCGTCAATTTTTGTAACCACATCGGCCAGAGGGGTGGAGACCGAGAAGAAGGTTTGATTCACAAAATAAAACCGGGGGGAAGAGTAAGAGGTGATCTGCCCGAAGGAGAGCAGGGCGTCCTTGGACCGGTCCGAGCTGTGGCTGATGTAGCCCTGCACGTCCAGCCAGTCCCGCAGGGAACCGGGGTTCAGGGAGGCGGGGTCATAGGCCCCCGAGTGGCACATGAGGATGGCGATGGAGGAGATGAGGCAGCCGGAGCCGGCCATGGTATGCACGTCTCCCAGGGCAGTGGGGCCCCAGGCGGGGTCTGCCTGACGCCAGGTGGCGTAATTGGTGCTGTAAGAGGTTCCTTTATAGGTGGCGGTCCCGGCGGCGCTGGCCACAGGCAGAAGGCTCAGCGCGATGCACAGAGCCAGGACCAGCGAGAGGACACGGCGATGTTTCATGGCAAAATTCCTCCATTGAGACAAGGGGGCGAAAAAGGGATCTTCTTTAGTATTGCATAGATCCGCCAAAATGTCCAGTAATTAGGAGGAATTTCCAGGATTTGACGGGGAAAAGGACGGAAAGGAGCGGGGAAACGGCGGGAAAACAGAAAAATCCGGGCCGGTGAAGCACCGGCCCGGAAGGGGGAGAGGGGATTACTTAAGGTTAAAGAAGGCGTCCTTCCCCAGGTACTGGGCCACCTCGTCCAGCTCTTCCTCAATGCGGAGCAGCTGGTTGTATTTGGCCACCCGGTCGGTGCGGCTGGGGGCGCCGGTTTTGATCTGGCCGGCGTTGAGGGCCACGGCCAGGTCGGCGATGGTGGTGTCCTCGGTCTCGCCGGAGCGGTGGGAGACCACGGCGGTGTAGCCGGCCCGGTTGGCGGTCTGGATGGCCTCCAGGGTCTCGGTGAGGGTGCCGATCTGGTTGACCTTGATGAGGATGGCGTTGGCCACGCCCTTTTCAATGCCGGTTTTCAGGCGCTGGGTGTTGGTGACAAAGAGGTCGTCGCCCACCAGCTGGACGCGGCTGCCCAGGGCCTTGGTGAGCAGCGCCCAGCCCTCCCAGTCGTTCTCGCCCATGCCGTCCTCCAGGGAGATGATGGGATAGGAATCGGCGAACTTCTTCCACATATTCACCAGCTGCTGGCGGGTCATGGTCTTCTTGGCCTTGGGCAGGTCATAGCAGCCGGTCTCCTCGTTGTACCACTCGGAGGTGGCGGCGTCGATGGCGATCATAAAGTCATCATAGGGCTTGTAGCCGGCGGCCTCAATGGCGGAGACAATGGCCTTCAGGGCATCCTCGTCCTTTTTCAGATTGGGGGCGTAGCCGCCCTCATCGCCCACGCCGGCGGCGGGGGTGCCGTTTTCCTTCAGAACGGTCTTCAGGGTGTGGAAGACCTCGGCGCACATCCGCAGGGCTTCCCTCCAGCTCTTGGCCCCCACGGGCATGACCATAAATTCCTGGATATCCACGTTGTTGGTGGCGTGGGCGCCGCCGTTGAGGATGTTCATCATGGGAACAGGGAGCGTCTTGGCGTTTACGCCGCCCAGGTAGGTGTACAGAGGCAGACCCAGGCTCTCGCTGGCGGCCTTGGCGCAGGCCAGAGAGGCGCCCAGGATGGCGTTGGCCCCCAAGCGGCTCTTGTTAGGGGTGCCGTCCAGCTCGATGAGGAGCTTGTCGATGTAAGGCTGGTCCAGCACGTTCAGGCCGATGAGGGCCTCGGCGATCTCGGTGTTCACATGGTCCACGGCCTGCTGAACCCCCTTGCCCAGGTAGCGGGACTTGTCCCCATCCCGCAGCTCACAGGCCTCATAGACCCCGGTGGAGGCCCCGGAGGGAACGGCGGCCCGGCCCATGGTGCCGTCGTCCAGATAGACCTCGACCTCCACGGTGGGGTTGCCCCGGGAGTCCAGGATCTCCCGGCCAAGAACATCAACGATTTCAATCATCTGCTTCATATCAATACGCTCCTTTTGTCGTCGTTTCTTAAAACCGGACCCTGGCAGGGTCCGGTTCAATTATACAATGAGGGTTTTGCCGTCCATCTCCTCCGGCTGGTTCAGGCCCATCAGGTCCAGCATGGTGGGGGCGATGTCGGCCAGGCGGCCGTCCCGCAGGCGCACGTCGGCGCCCACAATGCAGAAGGGGACAGGATTCGTGGTGTGGGCGGTAAAGGGCTGGCCGGCTTTGTCCAGCATCTGCTCGGCGTTGCCGTGGTCGGCGGTGATGAGGGTGACGCCGCCCAGCTCGCTGGTGGCGCGCACCACCCGGGCCACGCAGGTGTCCACGGTCTCCACAGCCTGGACGGCGGCGTCAAAGACCCCGGTGTGGCCCACCATGTCGCAGTTGGCGAAGTTGAGGACAATGACGTCGTATTTGCCGCTTTCGATCCGGCGGATGGCCTCGTCGGTGATGGCCTTGGCGCTCATCTCGGGCTTGAGGTCGTAGGTGGCTACCTTGGGGGAGGGGATGAGGCACCGGTCCTCCCCGGGGAAGATCTCCTCCCGGCCGCCGTTAAAGAAAAAGGTCACGTGGGCGTATTTCTCGGTCTCGGCAATGCGCAGTTGGGTCAGGCCCAGCTTGCTGAGGTAGGCCCCGAAGATGTTTTCCAGGGGCTCATGGGGGAAGGCCACGGTGACATTGGGCATGGCGGCGTCATACTCGGTGGTGCAGACGAAGTGGACGGGGAGATAGCCCCCCTTCCGCTTGAGCTTGTCAAAGTCGGGGTCGGCCAGGGCGCGGGTGAGCTCCCGGGCCCGGTCGGGACGGAAATTGTAGAAAATCACAGCGTCGCCGGCCTCCAGATAGCCGCCCCGAGTGCAAATCACAGGCTCCATAAACTCGTCGGTGACCCCGGCGTCGTAAGAGGCCTGGATGGCCTGGCAGGGATCGGGGAAGAAGGGCCCCACCCCGGCGGTCACAGCGTCGTAGGCCCGCTGGAGGCGCTCCCAGCGGCTGTCCCGGTCCATGGCATAATAGCGGCCCATCACATCGGCGATCTGGCCCACCCCCAGCTCCTGGAGCTTGGTCTGGAGCTGGCGCACATAGCCCAGGCCCGAGGTGGGGGAGACGTCCCGCCCGTCTAAAAAGACGTGAATATAGAGCTGCTCCAAACCGTGACGTTTGGCCAGCTCCAGCAGGGCGAAGAGATGGGTGATGTGGCTGTGGACCCCGCCGTCGGACAGCAGGCCCATCAGGTGGAGGGCGCTGCCGTTCTCCTTGCAGGCCTGAATGGCCTCCAAGTAGGCGGGGTTTTCAAAAAAGGAGCCATCCTGAATGGCCTGGCTGATCCGGGGCAGATCCTGAAACACCACGCGGCCGGCACCGATGTTGGTGTGGCCCACCTCGCTGTTTCCCATCTGTCCCTGGGGCAGTCCTACGTCCAGGCCGGAGGCCTCCAGCTGGCAAAAGGGGTACTGGGAGAAGAGATAGTCCAGCTGGGGGGTGGCGGCGGCCTGAACGGCGTTGCCTGGGATATCCTCTCCCAGGGCAAAGCCGTCCATGATAATGAGTGTTGTCGGAGTTTTCATAAAACCTTTCCCTCGGTTCCCGGAGCCCTTGGCTCCGATGGCGTTCAGCCGTCTTGGTTGGCGGTGTAGATGATCTGGAGAAACTGGTCCGCGTCCAGGGAGGCGGTGCCGATGAGGCCGCCGTCCACATCCTCCTGGTTCAGCAGGGCTTCGGCGTTGGCCTCGTTCATGGAGCCCCCGTACTGGATGGTGGTGGACCGGGCGATCCGGGCACCGTAGAGCTTCCGCAGGACGCTGCGGATGGCGGAGCAGACCTCTCCGGCCTGGTCGGGGGTGGCGGTTTGGCCGGTGCCGATGGCCCAGATGGGCTCATAGGCGATGACCACCCGGCGCATATCCTCGGGGCTGACCCCGGCCAGGGCAGCTTTGAGCTGATAGGTAATAAACTCCAGGGTGACCCCCAGATCCCGCTGCTGTCGGTCCTCTCCCACACAGAGGATGGGGCGCAGGCCGGCCCCCAGGGCGGCGTGGACCTTTTGGTTGATCATCAGGTCGCTCTCCCCGAACAGGGCCCGGCGCTCGCTGTGGCCGATGATGACGTACTTCACGTCCAGGTCGGCCAGCATATCGGCGGAAATCTCCCCGGTGTAGGGGCCGCTGGCGTCCCAGTGTAGGTTCTGGGCCCCCACGGCGATGCGGCTGTCTTTGAGCAGCTTCACAGCAGCGGGAATATCCACAAAGGGGACGCACAGGACGATGCTGCACCGCTTGGCCCGGGGAATGGCGCTTTTCAGGCGCTCGGCAAAGGCCTTGGTTTCAGTGGGGGTTTTGTGCATCTTCCAGTTGGCGGCGATGATGGTCTTGCGGTATTTTCTGTTCATAGATCCTCGGCTCCTCCCAGGCGCTCACTTGTCGGCCAGACAGGCAATGCCGGGAAGGACCAGACCTTCCAGGAATTCCAGGGAAGCGCCGCCGCCGGTGGAGATGTGAGTGAACTTGGCCGACTGGCCGCTCTTTTCCACGGCGGAGGCAGAGTCGCCGCCGCCCACGATGGTGATGGCGTCGGTCTGCTGGGCCATGGCGGCGGCCACGGCGTTGGTCCCCTTGGCGAAAGCGGGGAACTCAAAGACCCCCATGGGGCCGTTCCAGATGACGGTGCCCGCCCCCTGGATGGCCTGGGAGTAGGACTCGATGGTTTTGGGGCCGAGGTCCATCCCCATGCGGTCGGCGGGGAAGGTGGCGGGGGTGACCAGCACGGGCTCGGCGTCGGCGGAAAATTCCTTGGTGGCGATGTTGTCCTGGGGCAGCAGGAGGTTCACGCCCAGCTCCTTGGCCTTGGCGATCATCTCCCGGGCGTAGTCCACGTGGTCGGCGTCCAGCAGGGAGGTGCCGATCTGGTTGCCCAGGGCCACCTGGAAGGTGTAGGACATGCCGCCGCCGATGATGATGGTGTCGGCCTTTTGCAGCAGGGAGTTGATGACGCCGATCTTATCCGAGACCTTGGCGCCCCCCAGAATAGCCACCAGAGGCCGCTTGGGATCTTCCAGGGCCTTGCCCATGAAGTTCAGCTCTTTTTCCACCAGCAGGCCGGCCACGGAGGGCAGGTAGTGGGATACGCCCTCGGTGGAGGCGTGGGCCCGGTGGGCCGCCCCGAAGGCGTCGAAAACAAAAATATCGGCAAGAGAGGCCAGCTCCCGGGCGAAGTCCGGGTCGTTCTTCTCCTCCTCAATGCGGAAGCGGAGGTTTTCCACCAGCACCACCTGGCCGGGCTGGAGGGCGGCACATTTTTCCTTGGTGTCGGGGCCCAGCACGTCCTGGGTCATGGGGACGGGGATGCCCAGCAGCTTTTCCAGGTGGTCCCGGGCGGAGAACAGGGAGAGCTCCTTCTTCCACTGGCCGTGGGGACGGCCCATGTGGGACAGGAGAATGACAGCGGCGCCGTGGTCCAGCAGGTAACGGATGGTAGGCAGCGTGGACACGATCCGGGTGTCGTCGTGAATGACACCGGTGGCCTTGTCGTGAGGAACGTTGAAATCGCAGCGCAGGAGGATCTTTTTTCCGGCAACGTCAATGTCCCGGATGGTCTTCTTGTCATAATTCATCAGAAAAAAGCCCCTTCATTTCAATAGTTGGTGGACGGATTCCACTGGGCCTTATCGCCCCGCAAGAGTAAGTGGGTCCGTCCCCATGTCTCCTTGTCCGCTCAGCTGGGGAAAGCCCAACTGGCGGAGTGCCTCATAGGTTAAAATGGCGACGGAGTTTGCCAGGTTCAGGCTGCGGGCCTCCGGGCGCATGGGAATGCGGAGGCAGCGGCTGGCGTGGGCCTGCCGGAACCACTGGGGCAGGCCGGCGGTTTCCTTGCCGAAAAAGAGCCAGCAGCCCTCCCGAAACTGGGCCTGGGCATAGTCCTGGGGGGCCTTGGTGGTGGCCAGCCACAGGTCTGTGATCTCGTTTTTGCGGAAAAGGTCCTCTAAGTCATCATAGACCCGAAGGTCCACCATGTGCCAATAATCCAGCCCAGCCCGCTTCACGGCCCGGTCGCTGATGTCGAAGCCCAGGGGGCGCACCAGGTGCAGGCGGCTGCGGGTGGCGGCACAGGTCCGGGCGATGTTGCCGGTGTTCATAGGGATCTCCGGCTCCACAAGAACGATGTTCAGCATGGTCTTTTTCGCCTCGCTCCTGACAAACTGTCGCGGTCGTCAACCGGCGCGCCGGGCGCCGGCGGGGGATTCCCCGGCCCTTAAAAAGCAGGAAGCTTTTCAAGTTTTTGACGATATAATACAGCTTGCATTTTACTGCAAGATGAAAAAAAATTCAATATCATCCCGAGAAAAGGTGAAAATTAAGCGGTTTCCTCAAAACAAGAGAAGGTTTTCGGATAAATTCAGCTTGTCGCACAAAAGGGCTTCCGGTCGAAAATGCAAGAATCCCTGCTTTTTCGGAGAAATGACGGAAAAAGCACGGCCGGTCGGGGTTGTGGGGTCCCTCTTGTGTTTTTCCCGCTTTTCTACTATAATATTGTCTGCGGAATAAACCGACTTTCGGTTGATTCCCGCGGCGAATGCCGCGAAATTTTATAGAAGCGGCTCTTTATAATAAAACCGATAATTTCAAAGGAGCTTCCCAGGCCCCCTATACACCGGGGCGGGAGTGCGATACCGGGGCCTTGCCCCAGAGAGAAAGGAATGGTTAACACCATGAAATTAGGCATTGTGGGCCTGCCCAACGTGGGCAAGAGCACCCTCTTTAACGCCATCACCAACGCCGGGGCGGAGTCCGCCAACTACCCCTTCTGCACCATCGACCCCAACGTGGGCATGGTCACCGTCCCCGACCAGCGGCTGGACAAGCTGGCCGAGATTTACAACCCCAAAAAGAAGACCCCCGCGGTCATCGAGTTTGTGGACATCGCCGGCCTGGTGAAGGGAGCCTCCAAGGGGGAGGGCCTGGGCAACAAGTTTTTGGCCAACATCCGGGAGACCGACGCCATCGTCCATGTGGTCCGCTGTTTTGATGACGCCAACATCATCCACGTGGAAGGCAGCTGCGACCCCGCCCGGGACATCGAGATCATCGACCTGGAGTTGGTCATGGCCGACATGGAGATGGTGGAGCGCCGCATCGACAAGGACATCAAGGCGGGCAAGGGGGATAAGAAGTTCCTCCACTCCGCCGAGGTCTTCAAGGGCCTGCTGGCCTGGCTCAACGAGGGCAAGTCTGCCCGGAGCTATCCCTGTGACGAGGACGAGCGGGAGATTTTGGCCACCGCCGACCTGCTCACCCTAAAGCCCGTGATCTTCGCCGCCAATATGGACGAGGAGGGCTTCAAAAACCACGATGCCAGCCCCTATTACCAGGCCGTGGTGAAGGCCGCCCAGGAGGAAAACGCCCAGGTGATCCCCATCTGCGCCAACGTGGAGGCTGACATCGCCGCCATGGACCCCGAGGACCGGGAACTTTTCCTGGAGGACCTGGGGGTGGAGCAGTCCGGCCTGGACCGCCTGATTCAGGCCAGCTACACCCTGCTGGGCCTCATCTCCTACCTGACCTGCGGCGAGGACGAGTGCCGGGCCTGGACCATCACCCGGGGCACCAAGGCCCCCAAGGCCGCCGGAAAGATCCACACCGACTTTGAGCGGGGCTTCATCCGGGCCGAGGTGGTCTCCTTTGCCGACCTGGATGCCTGCGGCGGCTCCATGACCGCCGCCAAGGAGAAGGGCCTGGTCCGCTCCGAGGGCAAGGAATACGTGATGCAGGACGGCGACGTGGTCCTCTTCCGGTTCAATGTCTGATCGAAACACCGTCCTCATCACTGGGGCCTCCCGGGGGATCGGAGCCGCCACGGCCCGGCGGTTTGCCCGGGAGGGCTGGTGCGTGGGGATCAACTATCATACGTCTCAGGAGAAGGCCCGGGCCCTGGCCGGCGAGCTGGAGGCCCTGGGAGTTCCTGTGGGGCTGTATCCCTGTGATGTCTCCCGGCGGGATCAGGTGGAGGAGATGCTGGCCGCCTTTCTCCGGGACTTCGGCCACATTGACGTGCTGGTGTGCAACGCCGGCATTGCCCGGCAGGAGCTCTTTACCGACATCACCGCCGAAGGCTGGCGGCGGATGCTGGGGGTCAACCTGGACGGGGTCTTTCACTGCTGCCAGGCTGCCCTGGCGGATATGCTCCACCGGAAGGCGGGGAAGATCATCACCCTCTCCTCCATGTGGGGCCAGGTGGGGGCCTCCTGCGAGGTGGCTTACTCCGCCGCCAAGGCGGGGGTCATCGGCCTGACCCGGGCCTTGGCCAAGGAGCTGGGGCCCTCGGGCATTACCGTCAACTGTGTGGCGCCGGGGGTCATTGAAACCGAGATGAACGGCCTGCTCAGCCAGGAGACCAAGGCTGCCCTGGCGGAGGAGACCCCTCTGGAGCGCTTGGGAACCCCCCAGGACGTGGCCGAGGCCATCTGGTTTTTGGCCTCTCAGGGGGGAGATTTCTTCACCGGCCAGGTGCTCTCCCCCAACGGCGGGTACATCATTTAACGAAAACTTCAAAGAATATCCATATATTTCCGGTAGACTTCGCCCCCAAATCGGCGTATCATAGAAGTGATTGGAGGCGGTACTATGGCCGACCACAATGCCCATACCTATTTCGGCCTGCGGGTGCTGGAACAGCTTCCCCCGGATCTGCGCCAACTCTGCACCGGAGACCTGCCGGTGTTTCACCTGGGCCTCTACGGCCCGGACCCACTGATTTTTTCCTTTCGCACCAAAAAGATCTCCGACCACCTGCACAAATGGTGGCGGAGGGATTCCCTGCCGGAGCTGACCCAGGCCATCCAGCGGGGAGGCGGCACAGACCGGAGCTTTGCCGCGGGGTACATTCTGCACCAGCTGCTGGACGACACGGTTCATCCCCCCATCTATGGCTGGATGGAGGAGGGGTCCTCCCACTTCCGTATTGAGGTGGCCCTGGACCTGCTTTTGTTGGAGGAGGCCCGGCGGGTGAACTCCCCCAAGCTGCGCACCGAGGGAAAGGGGCGCACCGCCCAGACGGCGGCGTCCATTCTCCAGCCCGCCGGGGCCAGGGAATATCTCAACGGCCTCTGGCGCATGGCCACCCTGAGCAACTGCTTCTGCGGCCCGGGCCGGCCCGCCACCGGCGGCATCCGGCAGCGGGAGAAAGCCCAGGCCAAAGAGCTGCGGGACCGGATGGAGGCGCAGATTACCCCCGCCGCCCGAGAGCTGGAAGGGTTGCTGGTCCACACAAAAAAATAACGGAAAACAGAAAGCGGCCCTGCCCGGTCAAAACTGACGGGCGGGGCCGTTTGGTTTTTCTCTGGATGTGGGGGCGCGAATCATCCGAAGGAATGGATCAATTCCTGTACCTCAGTAAAAAATCTGGATAAATGAAATCCATCCGCCACGGCGTGGTGAAGATTCATAGTAAGGGGCATCAGATAGCTGGCGCCGTTCCTTTCGTATTTTCCCCATGTGATCACTGGCGCGAGGAATTTTCCCTCGTCAAACACATGGACGTCAAAATGTTTGTATTTTACCCACGGCAGGCAGGACACATCGAAAAAGTTCCTGGGCTGGTTTTCTACAAAAGCGCGATGGTTTTTATGGGCCTCCTGATCCGCCATAAATCGCCTGTGGAATTCCGATAAATCATCGGAAAAGGGGGTGACCAACTTCGTAAAGTTCTCGTCCTCCTTGTGAAAGTCGGTGTAGGATGGGGAAATATAGTTCCACTTGATGAGATCGCCGTCGTTGTCCCAGCCGTACTTAAATTCATCGTGGGCGTTGACAACCTTTGACACCACCCAAATCATGGAGGGGTAAAACTTCAAATGGCCGCGTTTTGAAAAGGCGAGCAGCTTTGTGATGTCGATGTCAACGGTTAGGCTCATGACAATGCGCAGGTTGTCAATATAATGTTGGAACAGGGGACCTCTGTTCCATTCTTCTAAGTTCACTTTTGTGGATTGGGGTTCCATGGCAATTCTCCTTTGCGGTTTGGGGGAGCAACATCATTCTACCATATGGACTTGGTTAAGACAAGATGGCATGAGATGGCGCGCAGAGCCGCAGCATTGAACCCTGGTATTCCTGTGACAAGGGGAGCTGTGGGGAATCCTGCCACGGAGAAAGGTGGAGGCGATTACCTTCTACCCACCGATACACCAGATCGCCCCCTCATCAGTCAGCTGCGCTGACAGCTTCCCCCCGAGGGGAAGCCTACGCTACTACGATACGTTGGGGTGATTGCTACGGTGTTTTTCTCAATGAGGCCTATAGGGCTTGCCAATGCCTTCCCCTGTGGGGGAAGGTGGGCCGGCCCTTTGGGCCGGGTCGGATGAGGGCGAGCCTGAAGGATTCCACAGCGTAGGTAATAGACGCACCCACTCTTCCTCGAAGGATACCCACCCACTGCCCCGCGCACCCCACTTTTCATTAAAGTTGCAACCCTTTTTGCAACCATGCACAGTAGGACCGGAAGAGACGCTGCCATCCCAGGGGAGAACATGGGATCGAGAAACCCATCGGGCCAGAAGGGACTCTGCCCGCGCATAGGGCAAGGCGCCACCGGCGCCTTGCCCTTCGGTCTTCGCGGGAGCGAAGCCCGTAGCTGTTCGAGTCCCTTCTGGCGCACACAAAAAGGCCTGTCTCGGAGAGACAGGCCTTTTTGGCACGCCAGAAGGGACTCGAACCCCCAACCCTCAGAACCGGAATCTGATGCGCTATCCATTACGCTACTGGCGCAGATGCACTTTTCACTTGCCAAATTATTATAGCAAGGGCCAACACAAAAGTAAAGAGAAATTTTGCCGAATTTCAAAAAACTTTTTTAGGCGAGAAATTTCGGGAAAAAAGAAGAGAAGGACTTGCCCCGGCAGGGGTTCCATGGTAGAGTATCCTTGTGAAAACAGGCGCCTCGGCGCCCATTTGGAAAACCGAAAGGAGAATTTCTCGTGAGCATTTCCTTCCACGTTCCCACCAACCTGGTCTTTGGCCAGGGGGCGGTGAAAAAGCTGCACAAGCAGCGTCTGCCGGGCAAGAAGGCCCTCATCGTCATTTCCAGCGGCAAGTCCACCCGGGCCAACGGCTATCTGGACACCGTCCAGGACCAGCTAACCCAGGCCGGGGTGGAGTACGCGGTCTTTGACAAGATTCTGGCCAACCCTGTGCTGGACAACGTGATGGACGGCGCGGCCTGCGCCCGGGAAAACGGCTGTGACTTCGTCCTGGGCCTGGGCGGCGGCAGCAGCATCGACGCGGCCAAGGCCATCGCCATGATGGCCCCCAACGAGGGCAACTATTGGGACTATGTCTACGGCGGCACCGGCGGCGGCCAGCGGATGAAGAACAAGCCCCTGCCCATCGTGGCCATCCCCACCACCGCCGGCACCGGCACCGAGCTGGATGCCTGGACCATCATCACCAACGAGGCCACCAGCGAGAAGATGAGCGGCGGCAACAAGAACACCTTCCCCGTCCTGGCCATCGTGGACCCGGAACTGATGCTCTCTGTGCCCCCCAAGTTCACCGCCTACCAGGGCTTTGACGCCCTCTTCCACTCCACCGAGTCTTACATCAATAAGACCGACAACATCATGCGGGACATGCTGGCCCTGAAGGCCATCGAGTGCGTGGGCCAGAACCTGGCCACCGCCTGCGCCGACGGCCAGAACATCCAGGCCCGGGAAAAGGTGGCTTTTGGCAGCAGCCTGTCGGGCATGGTGATGAGCGTGGACAACCTGTGCTCGGAGCACTCCCTGGAGCACCCCCTGTCCGCCTATCACCACGAGATCGCCCACGGGGCGGGTCTCATTATGATCAGCCGGGCCTACTACACCTACTTTGTGGAGCACTGCCCCGAGCTCCACGACCGGTTCATCGACATGGCCAAGGCCATGGGCAAGACCGACGCCAAGGAGCCCATGGACTTTGTCACCGCCCTGGTGGACCTGCAAAAGGCCTGCGGCGTGGAGGACCTGAAGATGTCCGACTACGGCATCACCCCCGAGGAGTTCCCCAAGTTTGTGGCCAACGCCCGGAGCACCATGGGGATTCTGTTTAAGATGGACCGCCTGACCCTGACCGACGAGGATCTGGTAGAGATCTACACCGCGTCCTATCGGTGAGAACAGGGACCTGGATTCTCAAAGTAAACACCCGCCCGCCGCGCAAAACGCGCGGCGGGCGGGTCTGTTATGTCCCGGTTATGCTTCTTTGGGGCCCAGATCCTCCAGCCCGTAGGCGGCTAGGGCGGCCTTGGCCTGGGCCACCCCCTCGGGGGGCAGGCGGAGAGGGATGCGGCCCTGGGTGTCTTGGAGCAGGCCCTGGGCCATCAGGTCCTCCAGGACCTGGAAGTCGTATCCCTTCCAGCACCGGCGGCTGGCGGGGTCGTCGTGGTCGGCCAGGGAGGTGAGGTAGAGCAGGGCCAGGGTGAGCTGTTGGAGCTGCTTGGGGGTTCGATCCATGGGAATCCTCCTTTTGGGTGAGAGAAAAAGCCCCGCCGCTTCTCCCGAAGCGGCGGGGCTGGCTTACGCGGGGGAAGGGGATCAGGCCTCCGGTGTTTCAGCGGGGGCTTCTTCGGGAAGCTCTTCCGAAACGGGAGCCTGGGGGACGGGTTCTTCCTCCACCTTGGTGCCGCAGTTGGCGCAGTAGTTGGCGTCCTGGGTCAGGGGTTCGCCGCAGTTGGCGCAGGCGGCGGGGGAAGTGAAGTCGGCTTCGCCGGCCTGGTCGGACTGGCGCTTGGCCTCGATCTCGGCCCGTGCCCCGGCGATGACCTCCCGGGAGGCCTGGATGGAGGAATAGAGGGCCATGATCTCGTCGTCAAGGATCTCTCCGGCGTCCAGCTTGTCCAGGATGAGCTCGCCGATGTTCAGGGTGAACTCGTCGATCTTCTTTTCTTCGTTGTTGATCTTCAGGCTCAGCTTCCCGGTTTCGATGGCGGTGTTGGCCTTGCTGGCGGCCTCGGCGGCCAGGCTGTTGGCCCGGCTGGCGGCTTCAGCGGCCAGGGAGTTGAGTTTCTCGCGCAGTGCCATGGGACATTCCTCCTTAGAAATTACGAGCGCCGTTTGGCGGGCGGACGATTAGAAATAGGCCTTGACGGCCTCGGTGGCCAGGGCGATATCGGCGCTGATGGTGATGGTAAACTTCACCTGGTTTGCTTCAGAGAAGCGGTCCAGCCAAGCCAGGAACTCTTCCACCTCGGGGGAGTCGGGCTGGGAGGGGATGATCTTGCACAGGCTGTCGATAAACACGTGGGTCAGGTCGTAGTTAGAGGCGTACATACCGCTGATGAAGCCCTTGAAGAATGTAAAGTTGTCGGCGGCGAAGTCGCTGGACTCCACCAGACGGACGTTGGGGCTGACGTCGTAAACCAGCTTTCTGCCAATTTCCACGCAAACCACACTGCCGCTCTCGTTGTTGGCGGCATGATTGATCATATCAATGAGCTGCTTGGTCTTGCCGGACCCTTTTGCGCCCATAATCACTCGAACCATGAATAATCACTCCTTCTTGATCCAGAAAAGATAAAACTTCCTGTTGGTTTCATGTTACCATACCAACGGAAAAACTGCAATGGGAATTCTCTGATTTTTGAAAATTAGTTGCGGAGAATCGTGTTTTTTCCCCTTGTGGTTTTCACGGTCAAAGGCCGTTTTGGTTTAACAGGGCCTTTCGCCTGGCCTCATGGCCGGGCTTGCCCAGCAGGGCGAACATATTGGTCTTGTAAGCCTCCACCCCGGGCTGGTTAAAGGGGTTAACACCCAGCAGATACCCGGACAGGCCGCAGGCGTATTCAAAGAAATAGACCAGTTGGCCCGCCCAATAGGGTGTGCGCTCGGGCACGGTGAGCAGCAGGTTGGGCACGCCCCCGGCCACGTGGGCCAGAACGGTGCCGATACGGGCCTGCTCGTTGACAAAGCGCAGGTCCTTGCCCCGGAGAAAGTCCAGGCCGGACAGGTCCCCGGGCTTTGGGTCCAGCGGGCAGGAGGACTGAGGGAGGGTGAAGCGGACCACGGTTTCAAAGAGGTCCCGGACCCCCTCCTGGATGTACTGGCCCATGGAGTGCAGATCGGTGGTGAACTCCACGCTGGCGGGGAAAACCCCCTGGCCGTCCTTGCCCTCACTCTCGCCGAAGAGCTGCTTCCACCACTCCCCAAAGGAGCGGAGATAGGGCTCATAGCAGGCCAGCAGCTCGATGCCCTTGCCCGCGCTGTACAGGGCGTTCCGGGCGGCGGCGTACTGCCAGGCGGGGTTTTCCTGGCCGGGCCGGCGCAGGTCCGCCATGGCTTCGGCGGCCCCGGCCAGTAGCTCCTGGACATCCAGGCCGGCCACCACCAGGGGGAGAAGTCCCGCAGCGGTGAGAACGGAGTACCGCCCGCCGATGGAGGAAGGGACGGAGAAGGTGGCGTAGCCCTCCTGATTGGCCATGGCCCGGAGGGTGCCGCTCTCCCGGTCCGTGGTGGCGAAAATCCGGTCCCGGGCCCCTTCCCGGCCGTATTTCTCCTCCAGCAGCCGCCGGAAGAGGAAAAAGGCGATGGAGGACTCGGTGGTGTCGCCGGACTTGGAGATGACGTTGACGGAGAAATCCTTGTCCCGTACATAGTCTAGCAGCTCAGTCAGGGCGTCGGAGGAGAGCGTGTTGCCGGTGAAAAAGACCTGAGGCGTCTTTTGGTAGAAAAGATTATAGTTTGGGGAGGTCAGCAGCTCCAGCATGGCCCGGGCGCCCAAATAGGAGCCGCCGATGCCGATGACGATGAGCACCTCAGACTGGTCCCGGATGATCCGGGCGGTTTGGAGCAGCCGCTGGAGCTCGGCCTGGTCGTAAGAGGCAGGGAGCTTCACCCAACCGGTAAATTCCCCTCCCAGGCCGTTGCCCTGCTCCAGCAGGTTCCGGGCCTCGGTGAGGCCGTCCAGGCGGGAGGAGAGCCAGTTTTTCGGGAGGAAGGGAAGGGCGTGGGTTACGTCGAATTGTAACGTGTCAAACACCTCCTTGGGGGAGTGGAGAGCCGCGAAAAAACTCAGTTTTTCAGGCTCTGCATGGGCGCCGGAATCCGCCCGCCCCGCTGGATAAAGTCCGCGCTGGAGAAGGGGTGCACGGGAATCACGGGGGCGGAGCCCAGCAGGCCGCCGAACTCCACGGTGTCCCCCACGTTCTTGCCGGGGGCGGGGATGATGCGCACCGCAGTGGTTTTGGAGTTGACCATGCCGATGGCGGCCTCGTCGGCGATGATGGCGGAAAGGGTCTCGGCAGGGGTGTCGCCGGGCACGGCGATCATGTCCAGGCCCACAGAGCAGACACAGGTCATGGCTTCCAGCTTATCCAGGCCTAGGGCGCCCTGCCGGGCGGCGGCGATCATGCCCTCGTCCTCGCTGACGGGGATGAAAGCGCCGGAGAGGCCGCCCACGTGGTTGGAGGCCATGACGCCCCCCTTTTTCACCGCGTCGTTGAGCAGGGCCAGGGCGGCGGTGGTGCCGTGGGTGCCGCAGACCTCCAGGCCCATCTCCTCCAGAATCCGGGCCACGGAGTCGCCGATGGCGGGGGTGGGGGCCAGGGAGAGGTCCACGATGCCAAAGGGGACGTCCAGCCGGGCGGAGGCCTCCCGGGCTACCAGTTGGCCCATGCGGGTGATGCGGAAGGCGGTCTTCTTGATGGTCTCCGCCACCACGTCGAAGGGCTGGCCCTTCACCTGCTGCAGGGCGTGGTGGACCACGCCGGGGCCGGAGATGCCCACGTTGATGACGCACTCGGGCTCACCCGCCCCGTGGAAGGCGCCGGCCATGAAGGGGTTATCCTCCACGGCGTTGGCGAAGATCACCAGCTTGGCGCAGCCAAAGCCGCCGGAGGAAGCGGTTAGGTGGGCGGTCTGCTTGAGGACCCGGCCCATTTCCGCCACAGCGTCCATGTTGATGCCGGCCTTGGTGGAGCCCACGTTCACCGAGGAGCACACCAGGTCGGTGGTGGCCAGGGCCTCGGGGATGGAAGTGATGAGCTTGCGGTCGGCCTGGGAGAAGCCCTTTTGCACCAGGGCGGAGAAGCCGCCGATGAAGTCGATCCCCACGGCCTTGGCGGCCTTGTCCAGGGCGGCGGCGAAGGGGGCATAATCGGCGGTGTCGCTGGCGGCGGCCACCAGGGAGATGGGGGTCACCGACACCCGCTTGTTGATGATGGGAATGCCGAACTCCTTCTCAATGGCTTGGCCGGTGGACACCAGCTTTTCGGCCCGGCGGCAGATCTTGTCATAGATCTTCCGGCAGGCGTCCTGGCGGCTGGGGTTGGCGCAGTCCAGCAGGGAGATCCCCATGGTGATGGTGCGGATATCCAGGTGCTGCTGGTCGAACATGTGAATGGTTTGCAGAATCTCAGAGGAAGTGATCATGGATGGCGGCCTCCTTCCTCAGATCCGGTGCATGGCCTGGAAGGTGTCCTCCCGCTGGGCGTGGATGGCCAGGCCCAGTTCCTGGCCCAGGGCGGACATCTTGTCGGCCAGCTCGGCGAAGGGAACCTTGGCCTGCCCGGCGTCCACCAGCATGACCATGGTGAAAAAGTCGGGGGGGAGAATGGTTTGGGTGATGTCGAGAACGTTCACGTTCTCCTGGGCCAGGGCGTTGGTGACGGCGGCGATGATGCCAACCTGATCCTTGCCGGCGACGGTGACGACTGCGCGCATAAAAAATCCTCTCGCTTTCTTTGTATTTGTCATGGGATCGGGGGATGATACATCCGAAAAACCGCCTCAGCCCTGGAGCTCGTCCAGGGTCAGGGAAAAGGCGGGTAAAAACTGCTCCAGGAAGTAATCCAGCTCAGGCAGTTGATAGCGCTTGAGGGCCTCCAAGGTTTGCTGGGCGGCGGACTGGAACTCCCGGTTGCCGGCCTTTAGTTCCTCCAGGCACTTCAGGTGGGCCGAGAGCTTGTCGGCGGCCTTGACCAGGGCCAAAACCTCGGGGTCGGTCTCCTCCAGCAGGGTGGAGAAGGCCGGGCGGAGGGTTTGGGGAAGCATGGCGGCCAGGCGGCCGGCGGCGTCGGCCTCCACGGCCTTGTAGGCGGTCTGGATGGAGGAATTGGCGTATTTCACCGGGGTGGGGAGGTCGCCGGTGAAGATCTCCGCGGCGTCGTGATACAGGGCCACGGCGGCCACCCGGCCGGGGTCTACCGTGCCCCCAAACTCCTCCCGGCGGATCACCGCCAGGGCGTGGGCCAGCACGGCCACCATGTGGGAGTGCTCCTGAATGTTCTCCGGAACGGTGTTTCGCATGAGGCCCCAGCGGCCGATGTACTTCATCCGGGCGATGTAGGCGAAAAAGGGATGTAGCATAGGGAATCCATCCTTACTTCTTGCAAATGGTTTTTATCTTTGCTAAAATAGTGCGGTAGTTCTAAAAAACATATTATACCAGAAGGTCTGAAAAAAGGAAAGGGATTTTCGCGGGGGATTTTAGGATGAGAGAGGGGAAGGCCACTCCTTTCCCGCCCCAGTCTGCCCCCCGTTCCCAGTCCGCCCCGATTTGGGAGCCCGGTGAAGGGGTCCTCCCATGTCATCCCACCCAAGGAGGAACCCCCTTATGCGCGTCGCCATCCACACCCTGGGCTGCAAAGTCAACCAATATGAGAGCCAGGCCATGGAGGAGCTTCTCCTGGCCCGGGGCCATCAACTGGTGCCCTTTACGGACCAGGCCGACGTCTATGTGATCAACAGCTGCACCGTGACGGCCACCAGCGACAAAAAGTCCCGCCAGGCTGTCCGTCAGGCCCGAAAACGGGCCCCCCAGGCCCTGGTGGCCCTGTGCGGCTGCTATCCCCAGGTCTCCCCGGAGGAGGCGAAGGGGCTCGACGCCGACCTCATCGGCGGCAGCGGCGACCGCCGGGGCTTTCTGGATTTGCTGGAAGGGCTGATGGGGACCCGGGAAAAGACCGTGGCCCTGGACAACCCCTTCCGCCGCTGGACCTTTGAGCCCCTCCCCGCCGGGGGACTGGAGGGGCGGACAAGGGCCATGCTGAAGGTGGAGGACGGCTGCGCCAACTTCTGCACCTATTGCATCATCCCCTATGCCAGGGGCCGGGTGCGGTCCCTGCCGGTGGACCAGGCGGCGGAGGAGGCCAAAAAGCTGGCCGTCGCCGGCTACCGGGAGCTGGTCCTCACGGGCATCGAGCTGTCCACCTATGGCCGGGACCTGCCGGGAAAGCCCCCTTTGGCAGACCTCATTGAGGAAGTGTGCCGGGCGGCCCCCGGGCTGCGGGTGCGGCTGGGGTCCCTGGAACCCAGAACGGTCACGGAGGACTTCTGCGCCCGGCTGGTGGCGCTGCCCAACCTGTGCCCCCACTTCCACCTGTCCATGCAGAGCGGCTGCGACACCGTTCTGGCCCGGATGGGGCGGAAATACACCACCGCCCGGTATCTGGAATCGGTGGAACGGCTGCGGCGGTATTTTGACCGCCCGGCCATCACCACGGACATGATCGTGGGCTTTCCCGGGGAGACGGAGGAGGAGTTCCAGGAGACCCTGGACTTCATCCAGACCTGCGCCTTTTCCCAGATGCACATCTTCCCTTACTCCCGCCGCCGGGGGACCCCAGCGGCGGACATGCCCGGCCAGATCCCCAACGCCGTCAAGGCCCAGCGGGCCCACCGGGGGGCGGAGATCGCCGGGGCCATGGAGAAAAGCTGGCTCACCGGCTGGATTGGCCAAACCGTCCCCGTCCTCTTTGAGGAGGAGAAGGAGGGCTTCTGGCGGGGCCACACCCCCCAGTATATCGAGGTCCGGGCCAAGGGGGCAGACCTGCACAACGTCGTCGCCCCCGTCACCATCACCGCCGCCGGAGAGGGCTTGGCCTACGGCGCCATCAAGGAGGAAACGCCATGAGCAGAGCGGATCAGCTCTTTATTGAAAACTGCAAGGAGATTTTAAGCCGGGGGACCTGGGATACCCACCTGGCCGTCCGCCCCCGGTGGGAGGACGGAACCCCCGCCCACACGGTGAAGACCTTTGGCATCGTCAACCGCTACGACCTGCGGGAGGAATTTCCCATCCAGACCATCCGCCGGATGTATCTGAAAAGCGCCGTGGACGAGGTGCTGTGGATCTGGCAGAAGAAGTCCAACAACGTCCACGATCTTTCCAGCGGGATTTGGGACGCCTGGGCTGACGAGACCGGCTCCATCGGCAAGGCCTACGGCTATCAGCTGGGGGTGAAGCACCACTACCCCGAGGGGGACATGGACCAGGTGGACCGGGTGATCTACGACCTGAAGCACAACCCGGCCTCCCGGCGGATTATGACCAACCTGTACAACCACCACGACCTGAGCGAAATGGCCCTTTATCCCTGCGCCTACTCCATGACCTTTAACGTGACGGGGAAGACACTGAACGCGGTGCTCAACCAGCGGTCCCAGGACATGCTCACCGCCAACGGCTGGAACGTGATGCAGTACGCGGCCCTCCTGCACATGCTGGCCCAGGTCTCCGGCCTGGAGGCGGGGGAGCTGGTCCATGTGATCGCCGACGCCCATATCTATGACCGCCATGTGCCCATTGTGGAGGAGATCATCGCCCGCCAGCCCTATGAGGCCCCCAAGCTGTGGCTGGACCCCGCGGTGACCGATTTTTACAACTTTACCCCCGCCAGCGTGAAGCTGGAGGGCTACCGGTGCCACGAGCTGGATGGGAAAATCCCCGTGGCGGTGTGATACGAAAACTCGTTAAAAAACTTTCGTTTTTTATCGCGCGAAGCGCGTCGAGTTTTGTATGAGACGGGGCGGTGCGAAGCACCGCCAGCACGCGTAGCGTGCGTGTTTCAAAGGAAAGAATTTCATTTGAAATTAGTATGAGGAGGGCAGACCATGAACCTGATCGTCGCTGTGGATGAAAACTGGGCCATTGGCAAGGACGGAGACCAGCTGTGCTATCTCCCCCCCGACCTGAAACGCTTCCAGCGCCTGACCACCGGTCACCCGGTGCTGCTGGGCCGGAAGACCCTGGCCACCTTTCCCGGGGGACGGCCCTTGAAAAACCGGCGGAACCTGATCCTCTCCACCGACCCTGCCTTTGCCCCCCAGGGGGGCGAGGTCTTTTCCACCCTGGCCGCCGCTCTGGCCGCTGCCCCGGCGGATACCTTTGTCATCGGCGGGGAGAGCGTCTACCGCCAGGCCCTGGACCGATGTGACACCGCCTATGTGACCAAGCTCCACAGGACCTTTGACGCCGACCGGTATTTCCCCAACCTGGACCGGGACCCGGCTTGGGAGGAAGGGGAGCGCGAGGGGCCCTATGTCCATGAGGGCTTGGAATTTACCTATGTGACCTACCGGCGGAGGGAAAAACCAAAGGAAGTCTGATGAAAAAGGAAAAACCGGCGCGGCCCCACTTCACATTGCGGGGCCGCGCCGGTTCTTTCGTCCCAATCAGAAAAAAGCCTTGAAACAACGCGGTTTCAAGGCTTTTTTGTAGCAAGAAAACCACTCGCTAGGCGAGTGGTTCAAAAGAAGCCTTGTGGCGATAATGTAGACAGGAAAACTCCCTTTGCTTTAGAATATAAGAGCGGTCTGCCAACTGCCCCCAAAAAAGCAAAGGGAGGTC
>JALERU010000020.1 GCA_022764045.1 Clostridiales bacterium
TCACCTGGCGAAGCAAATCCACCAAGTAAAGCAACAGGCTTACAGGAGGTAAAAAGTTATGAAAGTAAGACCGTCCGTCAAGCCCATGTGCGAAAAGTGCAAGATCATCAAGCGCAAGGGCAAAGTCATGGTCATTTGCGAGAACCCCAAGCATAAGCAGAGACAAGGTTAAGAAGGAGGCGCTGAAGAAGTATGGCAAGAATTTCCGGCGTTGACCTGCCGAAGAATAAGAGAATTGAGATCGCCCTCACCTATATTTACGGGATCGGTCGCACCAGCGCCAGCAAGATCCTGGAGGCAACGGGCATTAACCCCGACACCCGCGTGAAGGACCTTACCGAGCAGGAAGAAGCTGCTCTGCGTGAAGTCATCGGCCATGAGTACATGGTCGAAGGCGACCTGCGCCGTAACGTGGCAATGGACATCAAGCGCCTGACCGAGATTGGCTGCTATCGCGGCCTGCGTCACCGCAAGGGCCTGCCTGTCCGCGGCCAGCGGTCCAAGACCAACGCGCGTACCCGGAAGGGTCCCAAGCGCACCGTCGCCAATAAGAAGAAGTAAGGGAGGGAAGAATCGCTATGGCTAATCCCAAGAAGAAGGTCGTCAGAAGACGCCGTGAACGCAAGAACATTGAGAAGGGCGCTGTCCATATCCGCTCTTCCTTCAACAACACCATGGTCACTGTGACTGACACCAACGGCAACGCCCTGTCCTGGGCTTCCGCCGGTGGCCTGGGCTTCCGCGGCTCCAGAAAGTCCACCCCCTATGCCGCCCAGACCGCAGCTGAGACCGCAGCCAAGGCAGCCATCGAGGCTTGTGGGCTGAAGAGCGTAGAGGTGTACGTGAGAGGCCCCGGCTCCGGCCGTGAGGCTGCGATCCGTGCCCTGCAGGCCGTGGGTCTGGAAGTCACCATGATCAAGGACGTGACTCCCATTCCTCACAACGGATGCCGTCCCCCCAAGAGACGCCGCGTCTGATCGAAGGAAAGGAGAAAATCAACTATGGCAAAGAATACACAGCCTATCGCCAAGCGCTGCAAGGCACTGGGTATTTCTCCTACCGTTATGGGTTACAGCAAGAAAGAGACCAACCGTAACCCCGGCGGTCAGATGAGAAAGAAGAAGAGCGAGTACGCAATGCAGCTGACCGAAAAGCAGAAGGTCAAGTTTGTCTATGGTATCCTGGAGAAGCAGTTCCGTTCTTACTATGAGAAGGCATCCCGCATGCCCGGTAAGACCGGTGAAAACCTGCTGGTTCTGGTGGAGCGCCGCCTGGACAACGTGGTCTATCGCCTGGGCTTCGCCATGACCCGCCGTGAGGCCCGTCAGCTGGTGAACCACGGTCACTTCACCGTCAACGGCCACAGAGTGAACATCCCCTCGTTCCTGGTCAAGCCCGGCGACGTGGTGGAGGTTGCGGAGAAGAGCCGCTCTTCCGTGAAGTTTAAGAGACTGACCGGTGAGGACGCCGTGATGGTCACCCTGCCCCAGTGGCTGGAGCGGGAGAAGAACACCCTGAAGGGTACTGTGACCAAGCTGCCTGCCCGTGAAGACATCGATATGCCCATCGAGGAGCACCTCATCGTCGAGTTGTACTCCAAGTAATACGCTACCCTCGGCAGGAAAACGGAATGACGATACGGCGGGCCGCCGGCCCGCCGACGTAAGAAGGAGGGTAACAAATGGTAGAAATCGAAAAGCCGCGCATCGAATGCATCGAGAAGCCGGGAGACAATTCCTATGGAAAGTGCATTGTCGAGCCTTTGGAGCGCGGCTATGGCACCACGTTAGGCAACTCTCTTCGCCGGATTCTGCTGTCCTCTTTGCCCGGCACTGCAGTCACCAGTATCAAGATTGCAGGGGTACAGCATGAGTTCAGCTCGATCCCCGGTGTGAAAGAGGACGTAACAGAAATCGTCCTGAACGTCAAGGGGATCATCGCCAAGCTGTATAGCGAGGGCACCAAAACAGTGTACATCGAGGCCTCCGGGGAGGGGGTCGTCACTGCTGGTGATATCAAGGCTGACAGCGAGGTGGAGATCCTCAACCCTGAGCATCCCATCGCAACCCTGGGTCCCGAGGCGACCTTGAATATGGAGCTCACCCTGTCCCACGGGAGAGGGTATGTTCCCGCTGACCGGAACAAGACCCCCCAGACTGTCATCGGTGTCATTCCGGTGGACTCGGTCTACACGCCTGTCAAAAAGGTTAACTACACCGTGGAGAACACCCGCGTGAAGGACCTGACCGACTTTGACAAGCTGACCCTGGAGGTCTGGACCAACGGGACCATTGCCGCCCGGGACGCCGTTTCCCTGGGGGCCCGGATCCTTTGCGATCACTTTATGCTCTTCACAGATCTCAGTGAAACCATGGGCAACAAGTCCACGGTGGTGGAAAAGTCTCCGGACATCCGTGACAAGGTGCTGGAGATGACCATCGAGGAGCTGGATCTGTCGGTCAGAAGCTTCAACTGTCTCAAGCGCGCCAACATCAACACCGTGGAGGACCTGATCTCCAAGACGGAGGACGAGATGATGAAGGTGCGGAACCTGGGGCGGAAGTCTCTGGAAGAAGTTATCAATAAGCTGGCGATGATGGGCCTGTCCCTGGCCAGCGACGAAAATTGACTCGAAGTTCGGACACCCGAACCAATCAATACCGAAGGGAGTTGAACCAACATGTCCGGTAATCGCAAGCTTGGCAAGCGGACCGACCAGCGGAAGGCAATGCTCCGCGCTATGGTGACCTATCTGCTGGAGAACGGTCAGATCAAGACCACCCTGGCCCGTGCCAAGGAAGTGGCTCCTCTGGCGGAGAAGATGATTACTCTGTCCAAGAAGAACGACCTGGCTGCTTATCGTCAGGCGCTGTCTTTCATCACCAAGGAGGACGTGGCACATAAGCTGTTCACCGAGATGAACCAGAAGTATATGGGCCGTGACGGCGGCTATACCCGGATCGTGCGCATGGGCCCCCGTAAGGGCGATGCGGCCGAGATGGCTATTATTCAGCTTGTGTAATGAAGCAAGAAAAAGCCCCACTGCGTTGGCAGTGGGGCTTTTTGCGTCCGGGGAAAAAGACAGAGACCGGGGAAAAAGTCTGGTTGCACAGAGGGGGAATCTATGTTAGAATCCAAGGAGGAAAACACACACGAAGAAAAGGGGCGATTTCATATGAAGGTTTTGTTTGTTAACTGCTGTATTCGGGGGGAGGAATCCCGCACCATGCGGCTGTGCCGGGTGGCGCTGGAGGAGATTCACAGCCAGTTCCCGGATGCTGTTGTGGAAGAGCTTTGCTTGGACCGGGAGGAGCTGCTGCCGCTGCACAGCGACACCCTGGCCAAGCGTCATGAGCTGGAGGTGGCCGGGGCCTTTGACGATCCCATGTTCCGCTATGCCCGTCAATTTGCCGGCGCGGATGTGATCCTGGTGGGCGCCCCCTATTGGGAATACCAGTTCCCGGCGCTGCTGCGGTGCTATGTGGAGCACGTGTCGGTGAGCGGCGTGACCTTTGCCTATGGAGAGGACGGCCGTCCCCACGGCCTGTGCAAGGGGGACCGGCTCTTTTATATCACCACCGCGGGCGGCCCCATTCTGGACCGGAACTGCGGCTTTGACTATCTGAAGACCCTGTGCGGCAACATGATGGATTTTCAGAAAATGGACTATGTGGCCGCTGAGTGCACCGATGTGATTGGGTTCCCGGTGGAGGAAGAGCTGCAAAAGGCGGAAGCCCGGGTGCGGGAGCAGATCCGCAGCTGGAAGGAAATGAACTGAACGGGGATAGGAGGGATTGCTGTGAGTGATTTTAAGTACATTATTACCATCGGCCGGGAGTACGGCGCCGGCGGCCGGACCATTGCCAGGAAGCTGTCGGAGGTGCTGGGGATTCCTTACTATGACAAGGACATCATCAAGCTCACCGCGGAGAAGACGGGGTTTACGGAAGATATGATCCAGGGAACCGAGGAGCATGAGACCGGCAGAAGCATTTTCAACTGGTTCATTCCCAGCGGCGCCGCCTCCGCCTATGACCAGGCCATTCTGGCCCAGGCCCAGACCATCCGGAAGATTGCCCGGGAGGGAGCCTGTGTCATCGTGGGCCGGGGCGCGGACTACATCCTCCGGGATTTTCCCAACGTGATCAACGTCTTTGTGTACGCGGAGAAAGAGGACAAAATCCAGTACGCCATCGACACCTTTGGCGACACCCCTGAGCAGGCTGCCCGCCGGGTCCGTCAGTCGGACACCGCCCGGGAATCCTACTACCACTACTTGACCAAGGGAAAGTGGGGGGACCTGCGCCATTATCACCTTACCCTCAACAGCAGCCCCATTGGCAAAGAGGCCTGCGCGGATCTCATCATCGAGTACGCGGCCAAGAGAAAGTAACGGGAAAAGAAAACAGCCAGAGCACCCAGGGAGGGGGGCTCTGGCTGTTTTTTGCTCCATCGTCCAAATCGGAGCCGGGGGAGCGGAACAAAATTTATAGGAGAAGGGAATAAAAAAGACCGAGGAACGATTGACTTTCCCCGGCGTAAGTGGTAGAATAGCTTGATATTATCTGCGGAGGAAGAGAGGATTCCCTCCCACTCTGGAGACAGTATAGCAGAAAAGAACGAAAAACACAACAGGTAACAAAAAGTTTTTTCCACGCCCCCGCGTGATCGCAAGAAAGTAATACGGTTTCTCGATGAAATACTTTCATCGAGAAACCCGTGTGCTACGCACACTCGCATCGTGCGATGGCACGCTGCACCGTCTCATGCAGAACTTGACGGGCTTCACCCGATCAAAACCTTTTGAAAGGTTTTGATCAAGTTCTAGTATAAGATACGACACCTTTTCAACGAAAGGACTGGTCAAGAGCAATGGTAAAGGATGTATACTACGGAAAAACCCTGCGAAAGAGCTTTGCCCGCCATGAAGAAGTGCTGGAGATGCCCAACCTTCTGGAAATCCAGAAGAAGTCCTACCAGTGGTTTCTGGACACCGGCCTCCAGGAGGTCTTCCGGGATGTAGCCGCCATTGGCGACTATGCCGGCAACCTGGAGCTGTCCTTCATCGACTTCTCCATGGACGAAAAGCCCAAATACTCTGTGGAGGAGTGCAAGGCCCGGGACGCCACCTACGCGGCTCCTCTGAAGGTCCGGGTCCGCCTACGCAACAAGGAAACCGAGGAGATCAAGGAGCAGGAAATCTTCATGGGCGATTTCCCCCTGATGACCAAGGGCGGCACCTTCGTCATCAATGGCGCCGAGCGCGTCATTGTCTCCCAGATCGTCCGTTCCCCCGGCGTCTATTACGCCCGCAACGCCGACAAGGCCGACAACATCACCTATGCCGTCACGGTGATCCCCTACCGGGGCGCCTGGCTGGAGTATGAGACCGATCTGTCGGACATCTTCAACGTCCGCATTGATAAGAACCGGAAGCTTCCCGTCACCTGCCTGATCCGCGCCGTGGGTCCCCAGACCGAGGCCGAGATTTTGGAGATGTTCGGCGAGGAGCCCCTGCTGGTGAGCACCCTGGAAAAGGACACCTGCAAAACCCGAGAGGAGTCCATGCTGGAGATCTATCGGAAGCTCCGTCCCGGCGAGCCCCCCACCCTGGATTCCGCAGAGTCCCTCATTAACAGCCTTTTCTTTGACGCCCGCCGCTATGACCTGTCCGCTGTGGGTCGGTATAAGTTTAACAAGAAGCTCTCCCTGTGGCCCCGTCTGTCCGGCCAGAAGCTGGCCGCCCCTGTGGCCGACCCCCGCACCGGCGAGATCATTGCCGAGGCCGGTCAGGTCCTCACCCGCGCCCAGGCCCAGGACCTGGAAAACCGCGGGGTAGGGGAGGCCTTTGTGGATGTGGACGGCCAGATCGTGAAGGTCTTCTCCAACCACATGGTGGACATGACCCACTTTGTCTCCTTCGACCCCGAGGAGTGCGGCATCAGCGAGAAGGTCCGCTTCGAGGTCCTCTGTGAGCTGCTGGACCAGTTCGAGGGCGACGAGGAAGGCCTGAAGGACGCTGTGATGGAGCGCAAGGACGATCTGGTGCCCAAGCACATCATTGTGGATGATATGATGGCCTCCATCAACTACCTCTGCTCCCTCTCCCACGGGGTGGGTACCCCCGACGACATCGACCACCTGGGCAACCGCCGCCTGCGCTGTGTGGGTGAGCTGCTCCAGAACCAGTTCCGCATCGGCTTTAGCCGGATGGAGCGTGTCATCCGGGAGCGGATGACCATCCAGGACCTGGATATCGTCACTCCCCAGTCCCTGATTAACATCCGTCCGGTCGCCGCCGCCATCAAGGAGTTCTTTGGCTCCTCCCCCCTGTCTCAGTTCATGGACCAGACCAACCCCCTGGCCGAGCTGACCCATAAGCGCCGTATGTCCGCTCTGGGTCCCGGCGGCCTGTCCCGTGACCGGGCCTCCTTCGACGTGCGAGACGTCCACTACAGCCACTACGGCCGGATGTGCCCCATTGAGACCCCCGAAGGTCCGAACATCGGCCTGATCTCCTATCTGGCCACCTACGCCCGCATCAACCGCTACGGTTTCATCGAGGCCCCCTACCGGAAGGTGGACAAAGCCACCGGCTACCTCACCGACGAGGTGGAGTACATGACCGCCGACATCGAGGACGAGTTCATGGTGGGCCAGGCCACGGAGCCTGTGGACGAAAACGGCTGCCTGGCCAACAAGCGAATCACCTGCCGCCACCGCAACGAGATCGTGGAGGTGGATCGGGAGAAGGTGGACTACATCGACGTCTCCCCCAAGATGATGGTCTCCATCGCCACGGCCATGATTCCCTTCCTGGAAAACGACGATGCCAACCGAGCCCTGATGGGCGCCAACATGCAGCGTCAGGCCGTGCCGCTGCTCACCACCCAGGCCCCCATCGTGGCCACGGGCATGGAGCACAAGAACTGCATCGACTCTGAGATCGCGGTGCTGGCAGAGGAGGACGGCGAGGTCACCCGGGTTTCCGCCACCAACGTCACCGTCCGCTACGACAGCGGCCGGGTGGTGGATTACCCCCTCATCAAGTTCCTCCGTTCCAACCACGGCACCTGCATCAATCAGAAGCCCATCGTCTCCCTGCGCCAGCGGGTGGAAAAGGGCGAGGTCATCGCTGACGGCCCCTCCACCAACCAGGGGGAGATCTCCCTGGGCAAGAACATCCTCATGGGCTTTATGACCTGGGAGGGCTATAACTACGAGGACGCCATCCTCCTCAACGAGAGAATGGTCAAGGACGACGTCTTCACTTCCATCCACATCGAGGAATACGAGACCGAGGCCCGGGACACCAAGCTGGGCCCCGAAGAAATTACCCGCGACATCCCCAACGTGGGCGACGACGCCCTGAAGGATCTGGACGAGCGGGGCATCATCCGGGTGGGCGCCGAGGTCCATGCTGGGGATATCCTGGTGGGCAAGGTCACCCCCAAGGGCGAGACCGATCTCACCGCCGAGGAGCGTCTGCTCCGGGCCATCTTTGGCGAGAAGGCCAGAGAGGTCCGCGACACCTCCCTGAAGGTCCCCCACGGCGAGAGCGGCATCATCGTGGACGTGAAGGTCTTCACCCGGGAGGCCGGCGACGAGCTGGGCCCCGGCGTGAACATGGTGGTCCGGGTCTACATCGCCCAGAAGCGGAAGATCTCCGTGGGCGATAAAATGGCCGGCCGTCACGGCAACAAGGGCGTGGTCTCCCGGATCATGCCCCAGGAGGATATGCCCTTCCTCCCCGACGGCACCCCCCTGGACATCGTGCTGAATCCCCTGGGCGTGCCCTCCCGTATGAACATCGGGCAGGTACTGGAGGTCCATCTGGGCCGTGCCGCCCAGGCCCTGGGCTGGAAGGTGGCCACCCCCGTCTTCAACGGCGCCGACGAGAAGGACATCATGGAGCTGCTGGCTCAGGCCGGCCTCTTCCGTGAGGTCTATCCCAACGAGACCATCGCCGGCAAGCAGCTCTATCTGGTCACCGAGGACGGCACCGACGTGCGCCGCCTGGACCAGGAGGAGATGGCCGACGAGCGCCAGGTCCGCATTTGGCGGAAGGAGGGCCGGCTCCGTCTGGCCGACGGCAAGACCAAGCTGTATGACGGGCGCACCGGCGAGATGTTTGAAAACCCCGTCACCGTGGGCTATGTTTACTTCCTGAAGCTCCACCACCTGGTGGACGATAAGATCCACGCTCGTTCCACTGGCCCCTACTCCCTGGTTACCCAGCAGCCTTTGGGCGGCAAGGCCCAGTTCGGCGGTCAGCGCTTTGGCGAAATGGAAGTTTGGGCCCTGGAGGCCTACGGCGCAGCCTATACCCTGCAGGAAATCCTCACCGTCAAGTCCGACGACGTCACCGGCCGTGTCCGCACCTACGAGGCCATTGTCAAGGGCCACAACGTGCCCGCCCCCGGCATCCCCGAGTCCTTTAAGGTCTTGGTCAAGGAACTCCAGGCCCTCTGCCTGGATATCAAGGTTCTGGACGCCCAGGGTGAGGAGATCGAGCTGAGAGATGACGAGGAAGAGGGCTATCAGAACATCAACCAGATCCGGGATGATGACGACTACGGCCCCTACCGGGAGGAGGGCGCCGACGCCCAGTTCTCCGCTGCCGGCTACACCATCAAGGAATCTAGCGACGATGACGATCTGGCGGTCGGCCCCGCCCTCGGCGACAGCACCGAGGACGACTACGGCGACGGCCAGTCTGAAGAATAAAGAAAGGGAGGACGATGAATATGAGTTATGCTGAATTTGACGCCATTCGTATTGGTATCGCTTCCCCGGAGCAGATCCGTGAGTGGTCTTACGGCGAAGTCAAAAAGCCCGAGACCATCAACTACCGCACCCTGAAGCCCGAGCGGGACGGCCTGTTCTGCGAACGGATCTTTGGCCCCACCAAGGACTGGGAGTGCCACTGCGGCAAGTATAAGAAGATCCGCTACAAGGGTAAGATCTGCGACCGCTGCGGTGTGGAGGTCACCCGGGCCAACGTCCGCCGGGAGCGGATGGGACACATCGAGCTGGCTGCTCCCGTTTCCCATATCTGGTACTTTAAGGGAATTCCCTCCCGGATGGGCCTGCTGCTGGACCTGTCCCCCCGGATTCTGGAAAAGGTGCTGTATTTCGCTGCCTATATTGTCACTGACCCCGGCTACGCTCCCCTGACCAAGAATCAGATCCTCTCCGAAAAGGAGTATCGGGAGCTGCGGGAGAAGTATGAGGACGATTTCGACGCCGGCATGGGCGCCGAGGCTGTGAAGAAGCTGCTGGCCGACATCAACCTGGAAGAGCTGTCTGTGCAGCTGCGGGAAGAGCTCCAGCACGCCTCCGGCCAGAAGAAGGCCCGGATTGTCAAGCGCCTGGAGGTGGTGGACGCCTTCCGCCTCTCCGGCAACAAGCCCGAGTGGATGATCATCGACGTGCTGCCGGTGATCCCCCCCGAAATCCGCCCCATGGTCCAGCTGGACGGCGGCCGGTTTGCCACCTCGGACCTGAACGACCTGTACCGCCGGGTCATCAACCGGAACAACCGCCTCAAGCGCCTCCTCCAGCTCAACGCCCCGGACATCATCGTCCGCAACGAAAAGCGGATGCTTCAGGAGGCCGTGGACGCCCTCATCGACAACGGCCGCCGGGGCCGTGCCGTCACCGGCGCCAATAACCGGGCTCTGAAATCCCTGTCCGACATGCTGAAAGGCAAGCAGGGCCGTTTCCGTCAGAACCTGCTGGGCAAGCGTGTGGACTACTCCGGCCGTTCGGTCATCGTGGTGGGCCCTGAGCTGAAGATCTATCAGTGTGGCCTGCCCAAGGAGATGGCCATCGAACTCTTCCGCCCCTTCGTTATGAAGAAGCTGGTGGAGGATGGCCTGGCCAACAACATCAAGTCTGCCAAGAAGATGGTGGACCGGGGCCGAGCTGAGGTCTGGGACGCCCTGGACTTCATCATCAAGGAGCACCCCGTGATGCTCAACCGCGCCCCCACCCTCCACCGCCTGGGTATCCAGGCCTTTGAGCCGGTGCTGGTGGAAGGCCGGGCCATCAAGCTCCACCCCCTGGTGTGCACCGCCTTTAACGCCGACTTCGACGGCGACCAGATGGCCGTCCACGTCCCCCTGTCCGCCGAGGCCCAGGCAGAGGCCCGCATCCTGATGCTCTCCGCCAACAACCTCCTGCGGCCCCAGGACGGCGGCCC
>JALERU010000026.1 GCA_022764045.1 Clostridiales bacterium
GACAGCATGGAAAAATTGCTTTGTGATCATGACACGCTGGAAAGTCTGACGGACTACAACCGCAGCCACAAGGACGAAAACGGAAACTTGCTTGTTGTGCTTGATCTGCGCAAGCTGGGACGGCTTACAGGTATTCAGTGCTTGCAAATTAGGCAGTTTATGAATGTGAATTGTGGCGGTAACGGCGTAAACAAGCAGACTCCCCGAACTGTTTACTTCAAGTTTGCGGATAACTCCATTATTGCAGGAGTTTGGGACTATGCCGCAGAGCAGCCCATGAGCGAAAAAATGTTTTATGAAAGCTGGCTTTCTATCATGGACGGCGCAGAGGAAGAAAACAAGCAAGCTGAAGCACTGCGCAAGCTGGCGCAGACAGTAGCGGCGGCAATGTAAACGGATCAAGGGCAAGGGGCGCAAAACCTCTTGCCCTATTCCAGCATAGCGGAAAACTGATTGACAAATCAGAGAAAAACGCAAATACTAAATAAAAAAGCAGCTTGCAGAGGATGAAGCACATGGAAAAGCCCGAAATCATTTGGAAAGATACATATACGCAATCAGAAATCATAGAAAATCTTTCTGCTGATCTGCTGACCGTTGATTATCCTGTTTACATTTCTACAAGAAAAAAAGTTAATCACTGGCAGACAATTCGGGAATTGTACCGCTATTTTCGGGATCAACTTCAAGGAAAGTGCCAGTGGAAACACTTGATTGTAGAGTACAACGGCGGCGCAGCTCCTTACAAAATGACTTGCTATATCAGCGGTTGCGATCCTGAAGTTATCTGGTCACTGGATACAGCTACACAAGAAATAGCAAAAGAAAAGTTTTCAAATTGGCACGATATTGAGGATTTTTATAATTATATCCGTGACCGCTTTGCATATCAGAAGATAAAAAGGCAAGAATGGTTAGCCGAACAAGAAAAAATATCTCAGCAGAGAGCCGCAGAAGCACAGCTAAAGGAAGAACGGCGAAAAAAATATTTACAGCGTGATCCGACAAATCCAGCAGCCAGAAACCAGAAAGCAAGGCGGCATTTGGAACGGCTGGGCTATACGCTCCATAAGTCAAACAAAATCCGATACTATACAGCCGATGACAAGGGGCAATTTAAAATTGTAGATGCCAGCGGCAAAGCCGTATTAGGAAAAAAGTTTGATGCCAGTATTGATGATGTGGAGCGGTTTTATACTGCGCTGGATAAAAAAAGATGGAGCGGAAGATACGGCTTGACGGAAGAGGAACAGAAACCGCAGCGTGATCTAAAGCGTGAAAAGAAAACGGCGGCGCAGTTAAAAAAGTATGGCTTTGTACTGACCTATGATAAATACTATGGATATAGCATTAAAGATTCACTTGGTTATACTATGGAACACTGCAAAAATCTCGAAAAAGCGGAGGAAATTGCAGAAAAATTAAAGAAAAAAGGCTTTAAAGAGCGTGAATCACCAGTAAAACAAAAAAAGATATTAGATGCCTTCAACAAAAAATTAACCTATAATCGAAATATGCCAGATATTTTCTTGGAAATGGGTTTTAACTGGAAAAGCGCAACACACAACAAAGGGTATATGATTTATGAACACTATGGATATAAAAAAGTTTTGTTCGGAGAAAATTATAGTCTGACATTGGATGATGTTGAAACCTACCTGAAAACAGAAGGGCGTGAGGATTGGCAAAAAGAAAATACCGTGAGGTATCAGCTTCGCAAACATGGTTATTTACTGCGAAAGAAAAAAGTCAGAGATTGGAACAACTATGATCCACATGAGTTTCAGATTGTAGATGCAGCTACGAAAAAAATAATTGCTGGTACTGATACAATGCTGACGCTGGAAGAGGTTGAAAGCTGGATTTTGCGTGACAACTGTTTGGAGAAATCAACCTAACCGCTCTACCCTACACGGAGGGAGGGCGGTTATTTTTTTGCCCTTTTTAGCAGACAGTTGATTGGTGTTTTGGACTGAAAATTGTCGGGACGGCTCATTGGAACATAGATGTTGAGCGGCGCACTTTCTTTGGAATAAAAATCTCACCAAAATAATTTGGTGAAATACTTTGTGATTTAATTTGAAAACCTCATATTTATGGGATTTTGGATTTTTGCTAACATCTCCTACGGGTACACTAACGAAATTACCCACTCAAAAATGTCAATTCTTATCCGTGAAAATCGCAATCTCACGCACATTCTGGAACGCTGAAAACACGAAAAGCCCATATTTATCGGAAAATCTCAGCTTCATCTTTCAAGTCCCAGAGGGAAGAGAAAAAATCTTCCTTGCGGAAAATACTCCGCAAAAACCTTGCTTGAAATCTTTACAAAACCTCTAAAAGATCATAATCATGGCTTTTTGCAGCCAGTCCCTAACTGTTCCATAGGGAAAGAAAAGGCTTTGTGCTGTCAACTCTCATTGACAATTTCGATTTTGTTCCCCACTGGAAACCCCATATTTAAGGCGTTTTCAGACAATTTCTAACTGTTCCAAAGGGAGAAGGCGGCACAAACTTTTCTTTTTACGGAGAAAAATCTGTAATGAAATCAGTGGGAACAAATCAAGCCTAAAAATACCGTATCGGAAAACCACATAAACCAAAGGAGGAAATACATGAATCATACAATCTATAATCAAGTCCCGATGATGGGCAGAACAAAGCAATTCATTGAAAAATATGGATGCAAGGTAAAGTGGATTGCGAAAAAAACTGACATTCCAGTGCGCCGCTTGTCTTGCTGGATCAATGGCAACGAACTTTTATACGCACATCAATTTGACCGCTTAAAAGATTTTCTGGACGAATATGAGCAGTGCATGGAAAACTGTTCGTTTATGAGGGAGGACTAATCATGTCAAAAAGATTTGCGAATAGTGGAACATGGATTGACGATGTAACAGGCGAAAAATACCACTCAAAAACGGGCGGTAAGTTCTACGATGACGAAGATTTATTTTATGCTCAGGAGCGGCGAGAAAAGGAAAAACAGAAGCAGTACAGATACGCACAAACGGATGAATTGGGCAAATACATTCTTTTGCGTGTGAAGAAACTTCCGACAAACCTTGATCCAGCTACGCTTGCAAGGCTGACACTGCTGAGTACATACATTGACTACAAAAACCGCCTTATGATCAATAAGCACACTGTAATGGAAAAAAGTGATTTGCCACGCATTTTAAATATCAGTGAGAGAGCAGCAAGAGATTTTGTATCGGAAGTCAAAAACAAATACCTGATTTTCCGTGATGGAGAAATGTTTTTGAGCAAGGAATATTACAGGGGCGAATCTGACAAGTACAAGCGTGACGCAAAGCAGAAGCTATTTATCCAGACTACGCAAGATTTGTACTATAAGCTGAAACCAAGGGAACATAAATACTTTGGGTATGTTATTAGGATTGTTCCCTTTATCAATCGTGAATTCAATATTCTGTGCCATAATCCAGACGAAACAGTATTTGACCAGATTAAGCCGCTATCTATTGGTGAGGTTTGCGACATTCTGAAATATGAAAACTCACACTCTGACCGCCTATTGGATGGATTGACCAGATGTATTTTCAGGGCTGACGATCAGGATCAATCTTTGTGCGCTATCGTGCAGTCTGTTGGTAATGGTATCACTGGATACGGAATGTTTGTCAATCCCCGAATCATTTACAACGGCAGCGATTATGACAGAGTAGAGCTTTTACACTTCTATTTCCCATTGCGGAAAAACAGATGCTATAACACAAAGAAGAAGTAAGCCGCATAACAAAAATGAATTCGCCATTCTGTGCCGTTTTGGGGGCTTGAATTCGCCATTCTGTGCCGTTTTTTTCGGCTCGTTTTTTGAATGAAAACCCCACAAACAAGGATATATCGAGCGGATAAAGGCGAAAAAGAAACTTTTATTTATATCACCTTGCGTCCGCAGGACAGCAAGGGGATTGCGTCCATAGGTAGAACTCAAACCAGTACATAGTAATATAAAAATCTGTGATTCTGCGCCGCATGATGGAGCGAAAACCCCATAAATAAGGGCAGAACAAACATTTGACACAAACAAAGGAGGACACAAACAATGAACGAAAAACAGATGACTAAATACCTGATTATCTCTTGCCACTGCCTGAAGAATATTGACGGCGAAGGCACTATTGAATACCGAACCGAACAAATCAGAAGCAAAACTCCGCTTATCAAATCCCAATTCAGCGAACATAGTCCTATGTTCCGTTACCATGATAAGTTATGGACTGATCGAAACTTAACAGGACGAATGATCCTGAATCTGCTTAACAAGGTATATTACAATGCCCGAACCCCTGTTGTTAATGACGAAGTATTCTTTGCCGTACATAAGGATGGAATCTTATGTTGCTGGTTTGATAGAAATGCCCGATTGTGGGTAGTCGATGATTGGGATGATATTGAGCATTACGAAATCACAGACAAACAGGCAGATAAAATTGCGGATCGTATGAAGCAATTCTACACTGAGTACATGGACGATCCACGGAATATTCGCAGCCTTCAGCATGAATATCTGGACTTCCTGTATTGCTAAGGGAGGATGTTTATGAGCGATTTGACTGAAAACAAGTTACATATGATCTTTTATTGTCATTGCCTGAATAATCCAAACTTGAATGGAGATTTACACTTTGACTACAAGCAAGCACAATACTTAAATAAGGATTATTCTGATGTTCAGCCTGATTTAGTGTATGGTAGCAGATTCGAATTGTACCACTGGTATGACGATATAACGAAGTATGTTCGGGATATTCGCAAAGCACTTAATTGTGTATATTCGTTCAATAATAACAATAAATATCTTACCAAATATGAAGTGTTATTAATTGTCAAAGATAAAGATGTGTGGGCAATGTACTATGTTCCCCATAGCACGGAAGGTTGGTGCATTAAAAAATGGGAGGATATTTCACATGAAAATATTGGACAAGACAAGGCGGCAAAGATCAAAGACGCACTTGTTGCGTTCTACGAAACAAACTATCAAGATGTAAGAAGTAGCGTTATTTACACGAAATCAAAAGGATTCGAAGAAATCTACTTATTTTAACAGCGGCGGTTGCCGTTGTCACGCAGGATACCATAGCAAGCCAAATTACAAGCCATAGTCTTTTTTGGATTAATAGAACACCTTTCTTTCTGGAATATTTACACGGCTTGTTCCGCACTTTACTTCCTTTCCAGCGGCGGTATCGGCACAATACCGATGGTATCTTGCGTGATGACGGCAACCGTATAGTCAACCCCCTCGGCAACGGAATTGCTTACGCAATATCCTTATGCCGTCCCCCTTATCCAAGGGGGATTTTAATTTTACAATGATATTTTTGGAGGATAATGAAATGAATAACAATAGTATTTTGAAAGATGATACCAAAATCAAAGTTCGTTCCTTAGTTCCAGCAGTATATTACACTTGTGTAAAAACTATGGATAGCTTTGCTTGGGAGGAAGTCGGTGACGAGCAGGAAATGACTTATATGCAGCTCAAATATATGAAGGCGCATTACCCACGCTACTTTACTGAGAAGTGGTTGATGATTTTGAATGATGAAGTATTGGAGAAATTGAAACTCAGCGATATTTTTGTTACAGAAGTAACACCTTCCAACATGAAAAAGTTCTATGGCTCTGACATTGAGGCAGCGCAGAAATTCATTCTTGAATTGCGTGATGATGTCAAGGCTCGTTTAGTGAATAAGGTTATTGCCGCTGTTAAAAAGGGCAAAATCGAAAATGTAAAAATGATCCGTATGCTGGAAAATGAACTGGATACAGAACTTATGCAGTTTGTCTAATCGTATGAATGATAATTTTGGAGGATTGAAAAATGAAGAAGAAAATTGATATTACCATGAAGGACTATGATACCTTAGAGAACACTATGAACTCCATTGGTATTCCGATTGCCGGTCGTACATTTGGCGATGCGATGAAGGCATTATTTTCTACATGGGATACATTGACAGAAGAGCAGAAGTGCGCCATTAGTGGTTGTTTTGATATTGATATTTCTGCAAACGAAAGTTGTATGCCCTGTTATTCCGATGTTCTATGCTGATTTTATCAATCAACTGTCACATAAAATCACATTAACCCTCTCTGCCCGATACAGCGGAGAGGGCTTTTTTATTATCCAAAATACCAGACAGTTGATTGATATTTTGATGGGGTGGCGTTTCACCACCTCATTGCGCTTGATGGGTCAAAATGAACCAACAGGACAGCAACAAAAATGGAGGTGCTTATGTCACTGGAAAGTATATTGCGTAATCTGGATGTTGCGAAGCTGAAATCCAAATCAGGACTGACATTTGAACAGGAACTTGTGAATGCCGCAAACTTACTGCGTGATTGTATCCAGTCAAGGATCAAGCGTGGCAGCATGGGCAACTGTATATCAACCGCAGATATTGCCGATGTAAAAGTTTCGGGCAATCAACTGTCAGTACAATTAAGAATCCAGAATGCCATGCGCCCTTCTATCTTCCACAAATGGAATAAATCAAATGCTAATGTGTTCTGGTTGCTCAATGACGGCTTCAAAGTTAAAAAGGATGTTTGGTTTAAGAACATCCCGAACTTTGGCTATCGAGCGGCAGAACATTTTGTAGAGGAAGGCGTAAAAGATTTTAATTCAAAAAACAAACTCGGAGTAAAAGTTACTGTGACAAAACCGTTGCTTTACTACGGAAAATGACACTAAAGGAGATGCAAATATTATGAATGACACTAACATGAACGAAATCCAGAAGCATTATTTGGAGAAATCCAAAGAGGCAAGAAAAATCCTTGATACGATCCCTATTCCAGCGCAAATGCGCACGAAAGCAAAAGTAATCACGAATGACAAGTTTGAACCTGTTGTTGCCGTGGAATGCGATTTTAAGGCGGTAGACATTAACAATCTGCATAGCGTGATTGCCTATGACAATGAGCAACGGCGTTGGATGGATGCGGTTTATATTCCAGAACAAGCCGATCCAGAACGCTATGTTGTATATGCGCCTGATGACTGGCAGCTCACTCCATTTGTGCAAGTGCGAATTGATACTGTGATTGACCATTTCAACCGCAAAGGCAAGCAGCCACAGGACAACTTTACAGCCCATGTGTTTGTGGGTGAATGGGAAACCCACAAGGATGACAACTTGATCAGCATTATCAACTTGTTTGATATGTGGTATGCAAACCTCAGTTTGGAGTTTGTGCAGACAGAGGATGCAAGCAAGGCGGTATTTTACTATGACTGGAACAATCATGAATACAAAATGATGGACGATACGGACACTTCCGATCCGCTCCAATACACCATGTACTGCATTGCGGATTCCTGCAAATATGCGCCCAAGAATATTGATTTGACGGCACATTTATATACGCTCAACTGCGGCAATCAGGTAATGCCCAAGATTATATTCCAGTCAGTTGGCACAAAGCCAATGACGGAAACAGAATTGGACGCTATGTTTCCGAATGTCCGTCAGCGTCTTGAAAAGGAGGCGGCACAGTATGAGGAATAAATATATTCCTGTATTCAGTAAACGGCTTGCAGAGCGGTTGTTTTCTGCTGGTTATGTTATTGATCATACAGATGTAAACAGAAATAACAATGAGTGGAAAGTGTTCTATTTTAGGGAGTCCCCTAAAGTAAGGGCAGCAGTGGAAGCATACAGAACGGAGGTGCGCAATGGCAAACATCAAGAACGAGTTTAAGAAAAAGTGCATAGTTTGCGGAAAATTGCGCACACCAGCACAATTCTATATTTCAAAGAGTGATTTTCATGCAGATGGGCGGTTGCCTATTTGTTCGGATTGCTGTTTAGATAAATCTTTGAATGATGATCGAACAGACATTGATATTGAGAGATTCCAGCGTGTATTACAGCAAGCCGACAAGCCATTTATTGCCAAACTATATAAATCAACAATGGCAGAAACAGAAAAGAATTGTCCAGATAAGAGGGGCGCAGAAAAAATCAAATCTTTCATCGGTTATTACATAAAAAATCTGAACACTCTGAAACAGTATTGGACGATGACATATGCAGACAGCGATTTTGGCAATCAAACTGAGGATACAGAGCAGCCGCAGGAACTTGGCGAACCAGTTTGGACATACGGAAAATTGTACTCAGCAGAACAGTGGGCATATGCAAAAGCGGTATATAACTACTGGATAGCGCACTATCCCATTAGGAGCGTAGATGAACAGGAGGCATTGGTGGATTATATTCATAATCTCATAATTATGGATAATTGCATCATGAATAATGATGATTCATTGCTTGTCGATTGCAATAATGATCTTGTCCAGTCGATTGTACGATTAAAGTCAATGGGCAATGATCGTGATGCAGACTTTGCAGACTGGTATGCTGATACTATGACCATTGTGGAAGAAGATTGAGGTGTTGCAATGGACAAATTATTGATACCAGCAACATTTACGATCTATGCCGCCGAAAAGCAAAAAGACAGCCGCTATATTGCGGCAACAATCAATTTTATGTATGAGGGTACTTACTTCGGTAAGTACCTTTTTTCACGCTCAACGGTGGACGATGCCGCTCCATCCATTGCCAATATATCCATCATGTCAGAGGATGGCGATTGCGCCGTGGGCGTGATCCCTGAAAGCAATGGTTATGCGTGGGGGCTGGTGCTGGACAACGGCACATGGCGTAACTATCTGCAACTGGATTGCCTGTTTTGGGCGAAAACAAATCAGGATGCAGCTATTTCCGCTGACAACAGCGGCAAGGCGTTTGATTTGGAAGTGGAACTCAGCATTGAGGGCAACACAGAAAACGATACATATACAGTCGAGTCATTTACGGTGGAGGGAGTGCGCCTATTATCAAGTGCCGTAAGTGCCAATGACTTTACAGTGAAAAGCAGTAGATATGGCGCACTTCCCATGAAAAAGAGAAAGGGAGGGATAATGTATGGCAGATAATAATAACGGCGCAGATGGTCAAATCCTACTTGCGCTAAAGGTAAAAGAGTCACTTGCGCTTATTCAGGCGCAGTTAGACCAGATTGCCAAAAAGCTGAATCTGAAAATCACAGGACAGCTTGATACGGCAAAAACACGCAAACAGTTGAGTGCTGATCTGAAGAGTTTTAATCTGAATCAGGCTATTAAGCTGGCGGCAAAGCTGGATAAAACAGCAGCCAAAAAACAGTTTAAGGCTGATTTGGCGGCTCTGGATAACAAAACCTCTGTTGAGGTAAAAGCCGAACTGAATACCGATGACCTCAAAAAGCAGCTCAAAAACAACAATATCAGAATTGATGCAAATGTGGACGGTGCAGAAGCCCTAAATGATGTTGGCAATGGGCTTGACACTATCAATAAGAAATCAGCCGCTACGGTTGCCAGTATTACACTGTTGCATGAGGCAATGAACTTGCTGGAACAGGCGGCACGAAGGGTAATCCAGACAGCCGTTGATTTGGATGCTCAGTTGACCGATTTACGCATGGTCACAGGCGATTCATACGAAGAAGCGGCAAGACTGGTAAGCGGTTATAATGAACTGGCAAAGGAATTGGGTGCAACTACTACACAAGTGCTTGATGCCGCCTCTGAATGGCTCAGACAGGGTAAAACTATTGCAGAAACCACAGAACTGATTGAACAATCCATGATTCTGTCTAAGGTCGGTGCAATGGATTCTGAAACCGCTACAAAGCGTCTGACAAGTACCATGATGGGCTATAAGCTGGCAGTGGAAGAAGTTGCTGGTGTTGTTGACCGATTGACCGCCGTTGACATGGCAGCGGCAGTATCCGCAGACGGCATTGCTGAAGCACTGAGCCATACAGCGTCCAGTGCATACCTTGCTGGGCTGGAACTGGATAAGATCATTGCTTATTTGACGGTCGTGCAGGAAACAACGCAGAAATCCGCTTCCGTTGTTGGTGAATCGTTCAAGTCTATCTTTGCAAGATTGACTAAGGTAACAAATGGTGATGCTGTTGACGATATGGGCGAAGATATTTCTCAGGTTGAATCTACACTGCGTAGTTTGGGAATTGAACTCCGAAAGTCTGAAACAGAATTTAGAAATATTGATGAAGTCATTGATGAAGTAGGACAAAAATTCAATTCTCTTGATAGCGTGGTACAAAGACAGATTGTAACCGCTATGGGCGGTGTTTATCAGTCCGAAAATCTGTTGGCATTGCTGACAAATTATGACAAGGTTGCTGAGTATGTCAATGTGGCGGCAAACTCTGCTGGCACAGCGGCAGAAAAGTTCAAGGCATATGAAGAAAGCGTTGCGGCGCATTATAACACTTTGATTGCGTCTGCTGAAGCCTTTGCGCAAAAGTCTGTACCTACTGAGTTTATCAATGGTCTGCTGGATGCTGGCAGCGCAATTCTGGACTTCATGACCTATACGGAACTCTTGAAAACGGCACTGGCTGGTTTAAGTTCTGCGCTGGCAGTCAAGGGCGTTTCCGCAATGGGCAAAAAGATCAAGGATGTAACGCAGACGGTATCTAAGCTGTCAACCGCATTCAATCTGCTGGATAAGGCGGCAAAGGTCGATCTGTCCGCAGACGAGTTTAATTCTCTGCTTGCAGCTACAAAGGGTCTGAATGCACAGCAGCTTAAATTGATCGTTTCAAGTAAGAATCTGACCAATCAGCAGCGTATGCAAATCCTGATGGCAAGTGGCTTGACAGAACAGGAAGCCGCTCAGACGCTTGCTACAATGGGTCTGGCAACCGCCGAGGGTACAGCCACAGCCGCTACATTTAGCCTCTCAGGAGCGTTTAAAGCCCTCACAGCGGCGATTGCGGCAAACCCCATTGGATTCCTTGTGGTGGCTCTTACAACCGCTGTAAGCGTCATTAGCACATTCAACAATAAGATCAAGGAAGCCAGACAGGAAACCATTGAGGCTGGTAATGCCGCCGCAGAGGAAGGACAGGCTTTACTTGATCTGGTAGCGTCATATTTTGAATTGGCTGATGCGGTAAATGCTGGTACAGCGTCCAAAGAAGATATGATTGCCCTTGAGGGGGATGTTATTAAAGCCCTTGAATTAGAGGGACAAAGCGTTGAGGAATTGGAAGCCAAATATGGCAGTTTGCGCAATGCTATTCTTCAAGTTACAGCGGAAAAGTTAGAAACAGATATTTCGCTGGCAGTCAGCGGCGCAAATGCGGCAATTAAAGATGCTGTAAGCGAACTGGAAACATATCTTGGCACTTCAATTTCCAGCGGCTCAGACTCAGAAATCTACCAATACTTGAAAGATCAAGGTTTTAGCGGAATTGGTGTTGGTACGAAGGGCGGTACAGTATCTTTGCCCAATTCTGATATTTGGGATATATTTAGTGATCCAACATTTGAGGAATTAGCAGAAAATCGTGAATATCTTGAAGCAGCAATGAATGCTGTTCGTGAAAGATTCGGCGCAGACAGTGATTTGTTTAACCAATTATCAAAAGCATATATCCGATACAAAGATGCGATTGATCCTGCAATCGAAGCTATTGATAATTCCAACACACTTATTGCAGAGTATTGGAAAACCGCCGAAAGTGCTATTAATAACCCTAAAACACAGGAAGAGTTTGATGCCTTCCGTCAAAGCGTCATTGATAAAGTCAGCGGCGATAATGACTGGAATGCCGATGGTACATATACGGCAGCTGGTTTGGTCGATAGCCTGTTATCTACGGATCGTGCATATGCCCAATTTTAT
>JALERU010000046.1 GCA_022764045.1 Clostridiales bacterium
AGGTGTTCGAACCACACCAGACCATAAATTCGGCAGGGCGCATCTTAAAAATGTCGCCTCTCGCGGGGCAAAACCGGAATTTTGAAAAATCAAGTTTTTGCAACTTTTTCATTCTAAAAGTTGCGCATTATATGTGAAAACACCGCACTTTCGTGCGGTGTTTTCGGCGTTGCATCTTTCATCAACACATTTTGGAGCTACTGGCCGGACTCGAACCGGCGACCTATTGATTACGAATCAATTGCGCTACCAACTACGCTACAGTAGCGAATTCGCAACGATAATTTTAGCACGAAAAAGCCTTCCCGTCAACTGATTTTTGCTATACCAGTTGTATACTGGGGCGGAAGCCCTGATTTTCAAGGGCTCCGCCCCCAATTTTTATCAAAATGGTTACAAATTCTACAGAAAGTTATCCACACCTTCCACCGTTTTTTCCACATACCTGTGGAATCCTGTGCAAAACTTTCCCCCTCAGGGGCCGGGATACCCCAGGGAGATGTCCCGGTTGGCGTAGGCGTTCAGGTCGGCGCCGGCCCGGACCCCCGCCAGGTACTCATAGTAGCCCTGGCTGCCAATCATGCTGCCGTTGTCCCCGCAGAGCTTCAGGGGAGGCAGGTAGAGGGTGCAGCCGTCCCGGCGGCAGGCCGCTTCCAGGTCCCGGCGAATGCGGGAGTTGGCAGCCACCCCCCCCACCACGGCCACCTTGCCATAGCCCAGGTCCCGGGCGGCGGCCATGGTCCGGGGGATGAGCTCATCGCTGACGGCGGCGGAGAAGGAGGCGGCCAGGTCGGCCACGGGGAGGTCCTCCCCCTTTTGCTGGGCATTGTGGATCAGGTTGAGCATGGCGGTTTTCAGCCCCGAGAAGGACATGTCCAGGGGGGCGTCTTGGATATGAACCCGTGGCAAGGAAAAAGCCTTGTCATCCCCTGTCTGGGAAGCCCGGTCCAGGGGGGCCCCGCCGGGGTAGCCCAAGCCCATAACCCGGGCAATCTTGTCAAAGCACTCCCCCGCCGCATCGTCCCGGGTGGCCCCTAAAATGGCCATGTCGGTGTAGCCCCGCACGTCTACGATGAGGGAGGTTCCCCCCGACACGCACAGGCAGACAAAGGGGGGCTCCAGCTCCGGGTGAGCGATGTAATTGGCGGCGATGTGGCCCCGGACGTGGTGGACGGGGATCAGAGGGACCCCCAGGGCATAGGCCACCGACTTGGCAAAATTCACCCCCACCAGCACCGCGCCGATGAGGCCGGGGGCGTAGGTCACCGCCACGGCGTCAATATCCTGCCGGCCCAGGCCCGCCTGGGCCAGGGCTTGGTCGGCCAACTGGGAGATCACCTCAATGTGTTTCCGGGAGGCGATCTCGGGCACCACGCCCCCATAGAGCTTGTGCATCTCCACCGAGGAGGCGATGCAGTCGGCCAGCACGGTGCGGCCGTCCCGCACCAGGGCCACCGCCGTCTCGTCGCAGGAGGATTCCACTGCCAGAATGATCATAGTCCCATTTCCTTTCTCGTCCTCCCCAAATCCGGGGAGGGTGGTTTGCTCCAAAAACGCGCCCTTTTCCTACGCCTTCATGGAGAGAACTCCCTGGTCAGCAGCAGCGCATCCTCTTTGGGGTTTTCATAATAATCCTTCCGCCGCCCGGCCTCCTGAAAGCCGTGCTTCTCATACAGTGCCACTGCGGCGGCGTTGGAGGGCCGGACCTCCAAGGTCAAAAAGGCCAGCTTGGCCTGGCCGAACCGGCAGAAGACGTCCAGCAGCCGGTCGGCGATCCCCTGCCGCCGGCAGGAGGGGCGGACGGCCACGTTGTCGATATATCCCTCGTCCAGGACCACATGGAGGCCGGCGTAGCCCAGGACCTCCCCCTGGGGGTCTTCGGCCACGATGAAGGACGCGGTGGGGTTGAAGAGCTCCTCGGCCAGCATGGCCTCGTTCCAGGGGGTGGAGAAGCACAGGCGCTCCAGTTCGGCTACGCCGGATAGGTGGGAGCGGTCCATGGGGACTAATTTGTATTCCATAGGAACCTCCTTGTTGGGGTGGGGGTGGGTGGAAACCTGCTGGGGTGGAAGGTGGCGGCGGGATTCTTCTACCCGCCGTTATTTCACATCGCCCCCTCATCAGTCAGCTACGCTGACAGCTATGGTTTAAGGTGCTTCGCATTGGATTGAATCGAACTGTCCCCCGGACAGTTCGACCCCCAAGGGGAAGCCTATGTGCTTTGCTACGTTAAGGTTATTACTACGGTATTTTTCTACATAAGCCACACAGGGCTTGCCAAAAGCCTTCCCCTGGGGGGGAAGGTGGGCCGGCCCTACGGGCCGGGTCGGATGAGGGCGTGCGTCAAGGGTTCCACGGCGTCGGTAATAGACGCACCCACCCCCTCCCAAAGGGCACAGCAAACCTATCCCAGCCCGCCCAAGCTGGTGGGCGGGCCGGTAGTGCCCTAAGGGTATGGGCCGCATGAGCGCCCGCAGGCGCCATGGAAGGGAGCAACCGGGCGCAGCCCGGCTCTTAGCGAGTCCCAGGCCAGTTAATTCATACAGAACCACTTACTCAAAGGTTTTCCACAAACCAGAGATTGGGGGTCCAGGGGGAAAGAACCTCTTTCCCCCTGGTGCTCTTTCCCCCATTTCTCCAGAGAAATGGGGCCCCCGCCGGGCAGGCGGCCCACCGGAGCAGCCTGCTCCGACGCCGTTCCCGGCCCCACAGGGGCCGGACCCCCACGCCATAGGGTCACAGGGTTCCCTCACCCCTTCGCCTCAGCCCAGCTCCGCCCGGCCCCGGCATCCGCCACCAGAGGAACAGAAAACTCCCCCGCCCCCTCCATCTCTTCGGTGAGCAGAGCCTTCACCGTCTCCTCTTCCTCCTGGGGGCACTCCACAATGAGCTCATCGTGGACCTGAAGAATGAGCTTCGCCTGAAGCCCCTCTTCCTTCAGCCGCTTTGCCACCCGGATCATGGCCAGCTTCATCACGTCGGCGGCGGTGCCCTGGATGGGCATGTTCAAGGCCACCCGCTCCCCAAAGGAGCGGAGGTTAAAGTTGGAGGACTTCAGCTCCGGCAGCCACCGGCGGCGGCCCATGAGGGTGGTCACATAGCCGTCCCGCTTGGCCTGTTCCTTGATATGGTGCATGTAGGCCCGCACCCCGGAGAAGGTCTCCAGATATTTGTCCATGTATTCCCCGGCCTCCTGGCGGGTCACCCCGATGTCCTGGGCCAGGGAGAAGCCGGAAATGCCGTAGACGATGCCGAAATTCACCGCCTTGGCCCGGCGGCGGAGCTCCCCGGTGACCTCCTCCACAGGCAGGCCGAAAACCTGGGAGGCCGTCCGGGCGTGGATGTCCTCCCCGGACCGGAAGCTCTCCAGCATCTTCTCGTCCCCGGCCATGTGGGCCAGCAGCCGCAGCTCGATCTGGGAGTAGTCGGCGTCCACCAGCACATTGCCGTCCTCGGCGATGAACAGGCGGCGGATCTCGCTGCCCAGCTCGGTGCGGGTGGGAATGTTCTGCAAATTCGGCTCCGTGGAGCTGAGACGGCCTGTGGCCGTCACCGTCATCTGAAAGCTGGTGCGCACCCGGCCGTCCGGCGACACCGCCCGCAGCAGCCCCTCCGCGTAGGTGGAGCGCAGCTTGGCGTACTGCCGGTATTCCAGCACGCTGTCCACAATGGGGGCCTCGTACCGCAGCTTTTCCAGCACCTCGGCGTTGGTGGACCAGCCGGTTTTCGTCTTTTTCCCGTGGGGCAGCTGCAGCTTGTCGAAGAGGATGGCCCCCAGCTGCTTGGGGGAGTTGATGTTGAATTCCTCGCCGGCCATGTCGTAGATGGACTGCTCCAGCGCGGTGATCCGCTGCTGCAGGTCCTGCCCGAACCGGGCCAGCGCGGCGCCGTCGATGCGGAAGCCGGCCAGCTCCATCTCAGCCAGCACCCGGCACAGGGGCAGCTCCATCTCGTGGAGCAGCGCCGTCATGCCCAGCTCCTCCAGCTTGGGCGGGAGTACCTCATACAGCGCCGCCACGGCGCTGGT